>NZ_JAJOHP010000101.1:0-12546 GCF_021109375.1 Arthrobacter sp. AK01 | reverse complement strand
GGATCAGCGAGGGGGCGGGTGCCGACGTCGTCCTGTGCAGTGCCGATCCCAGGCGCCATCCGGAGACTGTATCGGAACTCAAGCACGTCGTCCTCCAGGGCATCACTGTCCGTTAGGAATAAATTGAAGCTTCAAGTAATTTATAGAAGTAGAAGGTGCCGATGCGCGGCAACCTCAGAAACGGGAGCTTCACATGACCAGACCAATCAGCCAGGATCTTCTGCCTGCCGAACTCACCATGGGCACCGTCATGCTCAAGGTGGGCGACATGAAGGTCATGAGCGACTACTACCAGCGCGCCCTGGGCCTGGAGGTGGTTGCCGAACAGGATGGCGGACTGTATCTGGGGCGTGTCGGAAAGCCTGTGGTCCATCTGGCTCCGGCCTCCGGCCTGCAGATTCCCGGGCGCGGCGAAGCCGGCCTGTTCCACACGGCCATCCTGTTCCAGGACCAGCCTTCGCTGGCGGCGACCATCGCCACCGCGGCCGAGTATGAGCCCCGCGCCTTTGCGGGCAGTGCCGACCACCTCGTCAGCGAGGCGTTCTACTTCACCGACCCCGAGGGCAATGGCATTGAGCTCTACTACGACAAGCCCCGCGAACTGTGGCAGTGGGATGGCAAGAATGTGGTCATGGACAATGTTGCCCTCCCGCCCCAGCGGTTCCTGCAGCAGCACCTGAGTGAAGCTGCCGTGACCGGACAGCGCGAGGCGGCTGCCGACATCGGGCATGTGCACCTGCAGGTAGGTGATGTTGGGACTGCGCAACAGTTCTACGTCGGGACCCTGGGCTTCGAGCGCACCGCTGGATGGCATGGCCAGGCGCTGTTCGTCTCAGCCGGCGGCTATCACCACCACATGGCCATGAACGTTTGGAACAGCCGTGGCGCCGGCCCCCGGAAAGATACGCTCGGCCTGGGCGAAGTCCTGATCGAGGTCCCCGCCGCGGAAGACGTGGCGGCCTTGGGGGATCGCCTCAAGGTAGCAGGCGTGGCGCATCATCACACCGGCTCCGAGCTTCGCTTTGACGACCCCTGGAGCAACAAGCTGCGCGTCGCCGTGCGCTGAGGCGCCACTGGCGGCTCCCCGCTGCACTAGGCTGGTCAGTGGCGGCGCGGAGCCACTCGGTTCGCGTGCCGCCGCCCCGTCAGCACGAAGGAATGAGAGTACTTTCCATGGGCTTTGCCGAAATTTTTGTAGCCACCCACGACGAAGCACTCAAGCGGGCAGCTGCCCTGGATAAGGGCGCGGATGTGGTGGGTCCTGCCGTCAGGATCGATGGCATCACGGATTTTGAAGTCGAGCAGCTGGGTGACTTGGCCGGCCAGGCGGTCCATGCCGCCGGAGCTGACTATGAGCTTGCCTTGGTCGATGTCACCAGTGATGCGCTCCTGGGTGTCCCTGAAGCCATGGTGCGGGCGCTTGCCGAACTGTTGACGTACGAGAGCGAAGGTGACGCCAATGTTCTCGACGACGTAGCTGCCGCCTGGGCTGCGCAGGACGACATGCCGTTCGACGCTGCCCAATCACGCCAGTACGTCCAGCAATTGGCCGCCTTGGCCACGGACGTCGAAAAGGTGGAGCGCTCCGGGCTGTACGTCTGGTCCGAATAGCGGCATCGAGTCCACGCCGCACGCAGCGTTTCGATCCTGCGAGTGAGCAACAACACACCGCACCACGTGGCGTAAGTCGTATTTGCTGCGGGCATCTGGCACAATAGACAGGTACTCGATCGGTGCGGCCCCTCTCTCCGTGCTCGTATCTTGTCCTTCGAACCGTCCAGTATGGCCCGCCCCACGGGTGCAGAACGTCGGGTTCACCTCGTTTCAGAAACAGGAGTGACCACAAAAGTGGCCGTAAAGATTCGCCTTAAGCGCTTCGGTAAGATGCGCGCACCGTACTACCGCATTGTCGTCATGGATGCCCGCGCCAAGCGCGACGGCCGTGCCATCGAAGAAATCGGCAAGTACCACCCCACCGAAGAGCCGTCGTACATCGAGGTCGCTTCCGAGCGCGCCCAGTACTGGCTTTCCGTTGGCGCCCAGCCGACCGAGCAGGTTGCCGCGATCCTCAAGATCACCGGTGACTGGCAGAAGTTCAAGGGCCTGCCGGGCCAGGAAGGCACCCTGAAGACCAAAGCTCCGAAGGAAGCCTTCGTAGCCCCGGAGAAGGGTTCCGTCATCATCCCGGAAGCCATCACCAAGAAGGCCAAGAAGGACGAAGCCGAAGCTCCGGCCGAGGCTGAAGCAGAGACCACCGAGGCTGAGTAAGTTGCTGGCAGAAGCGCTCGAGCACTTGGTTCGCGGGATCGTTGACAGCCCTGAGGATGTCAAGGTCAGTGCCAAGAACAACCGCCGCGGGGAATCCCTTGAGGTGCGTGTTCACCAGGAGGACCTCGGACGGGTGATCGGCCGTCAGGGACGCACCGCACGTGCATTGCGCACTGTGGTTGCAGCCTTGGCAGGTGGCGAGCAGGTCAGGGTCGACGTCGTCGACACCGACCGCCGCCGGTAACGCGCTCAGCACTACTTGTCTTAGATCCGGCCCCTTCACCGAATATGGTGGAGGGGCCGGATTGCTTTATCCACCATTTCATCACCGTGGCTGCCCGGCGGCACGGTACACAAGAATTCAGAGGAATCCATGCAGCTCCAGGTGGCCCGGATCGGCAAACCCCACGGCATTCGCGGCGAGGTCACGGTGCAGGTACTCACCGACGCGCCTTCGGAACGATTTGTCGCAGGAACCGAATTCGTCGTGGAGCCGGTCTCGGCCGGCCCGCTGACCATCCGCAGTGCCCGGTGGAACAAGGACATCCTGCTTCTTGGCTTTGAGGAAATAGCCGACCGCAATGCTGCCGAGGCCATCCGTGGCGCGAAGCTCTTTATCGAAACAGAAGAACTCGACGACGAGGACGACGACGAAGGCTGGTACGAGCACGAACTGGTTGGCCTGGAAGCCCGGGTTGGCTCGCAGGTGGTGGGCAAGGTTGCCGCGCTGAACACCATGCCCGTCCAGGACTTGCTGATGGTCAAGACCGGCGACGGCAAGGAAATCCTTGTTCCGTTCGTGGAGGAAATCGTGCCCGAGGTCAACATTGAGGACGGATTCATCCTCATCACGCCGCCGGCCGGCCTCTTTGAGGTCAACGACGAAACGACATCGGAGCCCCAGGATGGCGCAGGGGATGATGCCTGAATGAGGATTGATGTCGTCAGCATTTTCCCCGATTACCTTGCCCCGCTTGAGCTCTCTCTCATAGGCAAGGCCCGCCAGGATGGCCTGCTGGAACTGAACGTCCATGACCTCCGCGCCTTTACAACGGACAAGCATCGGACGGTTGACGATACCCCGTACGGCGGTGGCGCCGGGATGGTCATGAAGCCGGAACCGTGGGCGCAAGCCCTTGAATCGGTTGCCACTGTCCGTGAAGGTTCCAAGCCCGTTCTGATCGTTCCTTCACCGGCAGGCGAGCGGTTCAACCAGGCGCTGGCGTATGAACTCGCCGAGCAGGACCATCTCGTTTTCGCCTGTGGTCGCTACGAAGGCATCGATGAGCGCGTTATTGATTGGGCTCATGATCACTTCACGGTACGTCCGGTCAGCTTGGGCGACTACGTGCTCAACGGCGGCGAAGTAGCCGTACTGGCCATGGTGGAGGCCGTTGGACGCCTCCTTCCGGGAGTGGTCGGCAATCCCGAATCATTGGTTGAGGAATCCCACTCCGACGGTTTGTTGGAGTACCCCGTCTACACAAAGCCATCAGCGTGGCGGGACCATGATGTCCCTGCCATCCTTCTCAGCGGCAACCACGGCAAGATTGCCCAGTGGCGACGCCACGAACAGTTCCGTCGCACCGCGGAACGCCGGCCTGACCTTCTGGAAGGGTTCGACGCCGGTACGCTGAGCCGCGCTGACCGCAACGCCCTCGCGGACCTCGGGTACGCGGTTGTTGACGGCCGGCTGCGCGCCCGGCCCGGCGGCGACGCCGAAAACTAAAGGTGCCTGCCGGCGTCGAACATTCCGGGAGTCCGGCAGTTGGCCGGATGCGTGCGCATGTGGCAGAATTAACCCTTGTGTCTGCTGGGCTGACACCTGCCACAGGGGGAGTTCAGCCAACAGTCGGACAACCCGGCGACACCAATCAGTGGTGGAGCCGGACACAAAGAAACTTCGGCGGAAATTTCCGGCTGGCTTTCGTGCCCCGGGCTTGTTCGCCGTAACCCAAAGTGAATGACCTGTGGCGTTCACCAGGAGTGGATTAATGCATATCCTCGATAGCGTAGATGCAGCCTCGCTGCGTAGCGATGTTCCGGAGTTCCGCGCGGGCGACACCCTCAAGGTTCACGTCAACATCATCGAAGGCAAGAACTCCCGTGTCCAGGTATTCCAGGGCTTCGTCCTGGGCCGCCAGGGCGACGGCGTTCGTGAAACCTTCACCGTGCGCAAGGTTTCCTTCGGTGTCGGCGTAGAGCGTACCTTCCCGGTACACTCCCCGATCATCGACAAGATCGAGGTCGTCACCAAGGGTGACGTCCGCCGCGCCAAGCTTTACTACATGCGTGCACTGCGCGGTAAGGCTGCGAAGATCAAGGAAAAGCGCGACTTCGCCAAGTAGGTCCTGCGACTTACGCAACGGGTCCAGGATTCGTGCCCGGTTGTTCCGGAGCAATCCGCAACGCAACAGGGATACGAGTCATGGACACAACCGAACGCCAGCCCCGGAAACAGGGCTGGCGTTTTGTTTTGCTCGCACTGGTGCTTGCGGTCGCGATCAGTGGGTTGGTCCGCTCCCTGTGGCTGGATGTCTACTTCATTCCCTCTGAATCCATGGAACCCCTGCTCGGTACAGGGGACAGGATCCTGGTCTCGCGGACGGCCTTCAATACCGAACCGATACGCCGCGGCGACATCGTGGTATTCGACGGCCGCGGTTCCTTCGCCCCGCTGAGCAGCGGAAAGGGCCCGTTTGTCGACGCAGTATCGGCCGCCAGCCAATGGTTCGGACTGACCGGAAGCGAAACGATCTACGTCAAGCGGGTGATCGGAACGCCGGGGGACCACGTTCAGTGCTGCGATTCGAACGGCCTTCTCACAGTCAACGGTCAGCCGGTTGAGGAACCCTATGTCTATCCCGGAGATGAACCCAGCAAGCAGAAGTTCGACGTCGTGGTGCCTGAGGGACGCCTATGGCTGATGGGCGACCACCGCTCGCGTTCCGCCGACTCCCGAGGGTTGCTGGGCGCACCGGGTGGCGGGATGGTTCCTGTGGAACGGGTGATCGGCCGACCCGTCCAGATCATCTGGCCACTTGATAGATTTGCAGAGATGCCTCGCTCTACGCAGGCCGAAACATCGAAGAACGGACAATAGATGCCGGACAAGGCTCCAGAGAACCCCGAGCGGTACGACGACGACGCCCGGGTCTCGGACGGAACGGCGAGCTCGGCCGGTGTGGTGGAACCCCGCCAGGCCGACGACGCTGCGTCCAGCGCGCCCGGCAACAGTGGAGACAGCGGCGATCCTGGGGCCCGTGTGTCCAATGGCGGCGCCCATGCAGTGGAGAAGCCTCGCAGGAACCCGGTGCTTGTTTGGGTCAAGGAGATCGTCACGGTGGTGGCTATCGCGTTGGTGTTGTCCTTCCTCTTGAAGACATTCCTGTTTCGGGCTTTCTACATTCCATCGGAATCCATGGAAAGCACGTTGGATGTCAACGACCGCATTTTCATCAATCTCCTTGTTCCAGAACCCTTCGCTCTGCAGCATGGCGATGTTGTTGTTTTCAAAGACTCGCAGAACTGGCTGACCCCCGTTGCCAAAAAGCCGGCAGGCCCGCTGGATTGGGTAGGGGATGCCCTCGAGTTTGTGGGCTTGGCTGCCGATGACAATGAACAGCACCTCGTCAAGCGCGTGATCGGACTTCCCGGAGATCGGGTTTCGTGCTGTGACGCCCAGGGACGCGTCAGCATCAATGGTGTGCCTTTGGACGAAACGTATATCAACCCGGCCGAAGTACCACAGCCCAATCCGTTCGACATCGTGGTTCCGGAGGGCAAAGTCTGGGTGATGGGCGATAACCGAAACCATTCGGCAGATTCCAGGGCGCACCAGGAAACCAACGGCGGCTTCGTCAACATCGAGGACGTCGAGGGCAAGGCCACAGTCATTGCCTGGCCGGTCAACCGCTGGACAATCCTTGACAATTACCAGGACGTTTTCCGCGACGTCCCTGAGAGCACCCCGGCAAAGTAATGGCAACAACGGCTACCGGTCCCAAGGGCAAGACGCAGGTCAAGGTCCTCGCCAAGAAGAAGAGCAAACCGGCCACAAAGGCCAAAAGCCTTGTTGGCTTTCCCACCCTTGACATCGAAAGGTCTTTCCTCTCGCCGGGAGTACGCTTGCTTGCCGGCGTTGACGAGGTAGGCCGTGGCGCCTTGGCAGGTCCGGTCAGCGTGGGGATAGCTGTGGTCAACCTTGAGGACCACGGCTTGTTGGCCGACGTCAAGGACAGCAAGCTGCTCAAGCCCGAAGACCGGGACAGGCTCGAACCCCTGGTCCGCGACTGGGCTGTGGCCTCGGCCGTGGGGCATGCGTCCTCGCGGGAAATTGACGAGATCGGCATCATCGCTGCATTGCGGCTGGCGGGAACACGAGCGTGGTTTGAGATCCTGGCAGGCGGAATCACTCCCGATGTGGTGTTGCTGGACGGCAGCCATAATTGGCTTTCGCCCGACCTTCAAGCCTCCCTTTTTGATGCGCCCGCTACTGGACCTTGGTGCGAGGCGCCGGTACATACCCGTGTCAAAGCGGACATGAGTTGCCTCAGTGTTGCCGCAGCCAGTGTCCTGGCCAAAGTGGCCCGTGACCGCATCATGGTGGATCTCCATTCGGAGGTTCCCGCCTACGGGTGGAATGAAAACAAAGGCTATGCCACGTCCGGGCACAGGGACGTGATCCGGCTCCAAGGGCCCAGCGCCTACCACCGGACCAGCTGGAACCTGACCGGGCCACAAGCCGACTGACCTCAGCCTGAACAGTGCCGTGCTCCTCCGGCGTCCGTGGTGGCGCGGGCTGCCCTGCAGATAGTGCAAGATGGAACTATGAGCGCCGAGGACCTTGAGAACTATGAAACCGACATGGAGCTGCAGCTCTACCGCGAATACAGGGATGTTGTCGGTCTGTTCAGCTACGTCGTGGAAACCGAGCGGCGGTTCTACCTGGCCAATCATGTGGACCTTCAGGCCCGCAGCGCGGACGGCGAAGTCTACTTCGACCTGACTCTGCAGGACGCCTGGGTGTGGGATGTATATCGTTCGGCCCGTTTCGTGAAAAACGTCCGGGTGATCACCTTCAAAGATGTCAATGTCGAAGAGCTGCCCCGTAGCGAAGAGTTGTCGCTGCCGAAGGATGGCGGCCTCGGCGACCTCGGAGATCTTGGCAACTAGCTCCACCACTGTTCCTCCACAGTACTGATCCCACCGGGTTACCCACATAGCATCGTGAGGCCCTGCCGCCCGCCTGCACCAGCCTGAAAACTGGTCAGCGGAGGTGATTCTCATGAGAGCAAAAGACTTGCTGGGCCGAACCGGCGAGGCGCTGGCGGCCGGATTCCTGGAGAACCAGGGGATGCGGATCGTTGATAGGAACTGGCGATGCGCAGAGGGTGAGATCGACATCGTTGCGATCGATGGCGACACCTTGGTGGTGGCCGAAGTCAAGACCCGCCGGAGCCTGGACTATGGGCATCCGTTTGAAGCGGTGGGGACTGCCAAACTGGCCCGGCTCCACCGGCTGGCATCGTCGTGGTGCCGGGAACACGAGCTAAGTGCGCCGCGCAGGCGGGTCGACGTCGTGTCGGTCATAGACAACGGCGTGGGCGAGCCTGAGCTTGAACACCTGCGGGGCGTGGGCTGAATGGGGGTGGGACGCAGCTACTGTGTTGCCTTGGTTGGCCTCAACGGCTACATCGTGGAGGTAGAAGCCGATATAGGCCAGACCCTGCCGAATTTCGTGATCCTGGGGCTACCGGACGCAGCCCTCAACGAGGCCAAGGAGCGAATCCGATCTGCAGCCCAAAACTCCGGGATACCCCTGAGCCGGCGCAAGATCACAGCCAACCTGATACCGGCGTCCCTTCCAAAACGGGGGTCGGGCTTTGACCTCGCCATCGCTATGTCAGTTCTTTGCGCGGCGAACGATATCCGCTCCATTGGCGGGACTGTCTTCATTGCGGAGCTGGGTTTGGATGGCAGGCTAAGGCCGGTCAGGGGCATCCTTCCCGCGGTAATGGCGGCCGTCCAGGCCGGCTACCCGGATGTCGTAGTGGCAGAGTCCAACGCCGCTGAGGCGTCACTGGTCCCCGGTGCCAAGGTTCGCGGCTACAAGACGCTTGCCCGCCTCGCCTTCGACTTCGGCGCAGACCCCAAGGAGCTCGCGCTCGAGTACGACCCTCCGAACGTGGATGCCCCGGATGAGGAGACCGACGCCGCGTGCATCGTCCCGGATCTTTGCGACGTATCCGGGCAAGGCGAGGCACGCCGCGCACTTGAGGTAGCGGCCGCGGGTGGACACCACATGCTTCTGACCGGGCCGCCGGGGGCCGGAAAGACAATGCTGGCCGAGCGTTTGCCAGGGTTGCTCCCGAACCTGGCAGACACGGCTGCAATGGAAGTCACGGCCATCCGCTCCTTGGCTGCGGTGCAGTCCTCGGCCGTCCGCTTGGTACGCAGGCCTCCTTTCGAGAATCCACATCACAGTGCCACCGCAGCAGCAATCATCGGAGGTGGGTCAGGGCTTCCCCGGCCGGGGGCAGCTTCGCGGGCGCATCGCGGCGTGTTGTTCCTTGATGAGGCCCCGGAGTATGAGCGCCGGGTCCTCGATGCCTTACGGCAGCCCTTGGAGAGCGGGGAACTGGTCATTCATCGTTCGGCGGGAACGGCAGCATACCCGGCACGTTTTCAGCTCGTCCTGGCAGCCAACCCCTGCCCGTGCGGCAAGGCATCCGGCAAAGGCATGGATTGCACCTGCACTGCCATGATGCGCCGCCGCTACTTCGGTCGGATTTCGGGTCCCCTGTTGGATCGCGTGGACATCCAGCTACAGGTTGAGCGGGTTTCCTTGGCTGATTTCGGGAATGCAGGCACGGAAGAGGATACCGGCACCGTGGCCGCCCGGGTTCTGGCTGCCAGGTTGCGACAGTACGAGCGACTGCAGCCTTTGGGGCTGGAAACCAACTCGCAGGTACCGGGACGGACCTTGAGGGGTGACTTGCGGCTACCTGCCGGAACAACGCGCATTCTGGACACCGCGCTGGAACGGGGCGCCCTGACCGCTCGAGGCTACGATCGCGTCCTCAGGCTGGCATGGACACTTGCAGACCTGGGACACAGCGAGACTCCGGATATTGACCACATTGGCCAAGCCCTCGGGCTCCGCCAGGCGGCGGCCGCACCATGAGCAATAGCGACACGAAGGGAACGATGGAAGTGGCCGCAGTGGAGAAGCAGGACAAGGAAAGGATTGCCAGGGCAGCCCTTGCGCGCCTCATGGAGCCCCAGGACTCCGTGGGGCTCGCACTGGTGCGGGCCGTTGGGCCCATCGACGCCTTGGGGGTGGCAACCGGGGAGTTGGCAGCAGGTCCGCGTCTGGAGCAGGAGATATCCGCCCTGCTCGTTGACGAAGGAGGTCCGGCCTCGTGGGCAGGGCTTCCAGCCAGCCTCCGGCGATGGGCGCCACGTGTCAGCGACCTTGCCCCGGACCGTGACCTCGAAACCATGCGCCGGCTCGGTGGCCGGTTGATCGTTCCGGGAGATGGGCTGTGGCCGGAGCAATTAGGGGACCTTGGGCTCCAGGAGCCGCTTTGCCTGTGGTGGCGGGGCCCGGAGCAACCCCTGCCCGCTGCCCGTCGAATGATCGCCCTCGTGGGATCGAGGGACAGCACAAGCTACGGGGCCTCCGTCACTGGAGACTTCGCCTATGGATTGGCGCAGCGCGGTTACACGGTGGTCTCGGGCGGAGCCTATGGCATCGACGCCCATGCACATCGCGGGGCGCTCAGCGGAGGGGCCTCAGACCTGCCCACCATAGCCGTCATGGCCGGGGGAGTGGACCGATTCTATCCTTCGGGCAACGACGACCTCCTCAGGGCGGTCTCCACCCAAGGGGCTGTGATCTCAGAGGTTCCCCCGGATCCGCGCCAACCCGCTACAGGTTCCTGCAAAGAAATCGGATCATCGCTGCCTTGGCGTCAGTCACCGTGGTGGTCGAGGCGCGCTGGCGTTCCGGCGCCCTCAATACAGCCAATCATGCTGAATCCATCGGCAGGGTTGTTGCAACAGTTCCGGGGTCCATTCACAGCGCCAACTCCGCAGGCTGCCACCGCCTGCTCCGGGATGGTGGCGCTGTTTGTGTCACGGACGTAGGCGAGATCGCAGAGCTTGCCGGCGGAATGGGCGAATCCACCAGTGAGGAAAGGAGTACTGATGCGGCAGTGCATGACGGCCTGGCCCTGGAGGACCTTCTCCTCCTCGACGCTTTGCCGGTCCGTTCCACGAGCTCGGTGGAGAAACTGGCAGTGGTGGCAGGACTCAGCGTGGATGCCGTGCGCGCGGGCCTCGGCCGACTGGGACTGATGGGGTTGGCCCGATCGGAACGAGGCGCCTGGAAAAGGGACAGGAACACATAGGCGGTCCGGAAGATCATGTTGATACGCCTTGTTCTTGCCGGATGCTGGCACAGTTGTATCCGTGGACGGACAATCACTTCCCGCATCGATGCAAAGCGCAGTAGAAGGCTTTCGGCGCTATCTTGAGGGTGAACGCGCCAGATCTGCGCACACGGTCCGCGCATACCTCGCTGATGTGGAAAGTCTCCTCGGATTTGCCGTGCAGGAGGGTGTGGAGGAACTGGGGCAATTGGAGCTCGGTTCCCTACGGCGTTGGCTCGGCGCGCAGAGCGAGGCGGGCATGGCCCGGGCAACCCTGGCACGTCGTGCGGCGACCGCCAGGTCCTTCACCGGATGGGCGTTGAGGGAGGAACTCATTTCCATCGACCCGGCCGTCCGGCTGCAGGCGCCCAAGCGCGACAAATCTCTGCCGGGCGTCCTGCAACAGAAACAGGTAAACCGGATCGTGGATGATCTGAACACTGCGGCTGTAGACGGTGGTCCCATGGCCGTGCGGAATCGCGCCATGGTGGAACTGCTTTATGCCACGGGCGTCCGGGTCGGCGAGCTTGCCGGCCTGGATATGGATGACCTGGACCCCGACCGACGGACATTGCGCGTCCTGGGTAAGGGCAACAAGGAGCGTACTGTGCCATACGGTGTTCCGGCAGCTGTTGCAGTAGACGACTGGCTCAGGCGAGGTCGTCCCGCTCTGCTGACGGCCACCAGTGGACCCGCCCTGTTCCTCGGCGCACGGGGCAACAGGGTTGATCCCCGTCAGATCCGGTCCGTAGTGAACGAACTGCTGCAGGCTTTGGGGGATACCTCTGCGACGGGCCCCCATGCACTGAGGCACAGCGCCGCCACCCACCTGCTGGACGGCGGTGCCGATTTACGCGCCGTCCAGGAGATTCTCGGTCACAGCAGCCTGGCAACCACGCAGATCTACACCCACGTCTCCGTTGACCGACTCCGCAAGAGCTATCAGCAGGCTCACCCACGGGCGTGAACAAGTCCCCCCAAGAGCCGCACTGGCGGAAACGGGCAGCGTGCGGCAAAATAAGAGCACCACGGGGAAACCTTCGATTCACAGTTGAGGGTTACATCTGTGCCAAGATCGTCAGTAGCACTTCGCACAACTGAATAGCCTGTCAGGGTCCGCCTCTTCCAAGGGCATCCGGCAGCAACAGCAAACATCCAGGCAGGGGTCGTTGGGGAAGACGTACCTACAGCTATGGAGGATGGAATGTCTGTTGCAACAACCCGCGGTGTCCTGTTTGTGCACTCGGCCCCGACGGCACTTTGCCCGCATGTTGAGTGGGCCATCGGATCGGTCGTTGATAAGCGGACCGATCTTGAGTGGACCCCTCAACCCGCCGCTCCCGGGATGTTCCGGGCCGAATTGTCATGGACGGGAACGCCCGGTACTGGGGCGCAGTTGGCCTCGGCCCTTCGGGGCTGGGCGCACCTGCGCTACGAGGTCACCGAGGAACCAAGCCAGGGAGTGGATGGGGCACGATGGTCCCACACCCCGGAGCTGGGTATTTTCCATGCCGTCACTGATGTCCACGGCAACATCATGGTGACCGAAGACCGAATCCGGTACGCGTACGAGTCCGGTGCTGGAGATCCCTCAGCCGTTTACCACGAGCTCTCACTGGCCCTCGGCGAGGCCTGGGATGAAGAGCTTGAGCCCTTCCGCCACGCAGCTGAAGGTGCCCCCGTGCGCTGGTTGCACCAGGTCGGCTAGCACGACGAGGCAACGGACACCCCATAGCAACGAAGAGGGGCCCCCCCCGGGGGGGGGGGCCCGGGAAGTGTGAATAAAAAGGGCCGCCGCCCCGGGGTTTAGGGGCAGTCCCCCCGGGCCCGGGGGTGGGGGCCC
>NZ_JAJOHP010000100.1:0-12993 GCF_021109375.1 Arthrobacter sp. AK01 | reverse complement strand
CGTTCTACGCCCGCTATTTGTTGGTGGCGTCTAATACTTTTATAAAACTCCCGGCCCCCCTTGGGGGCCCCCCGGGGGGGTCCCCCCCCCCCCCCGGCCCCCCCCCCGGGGGGGCCCCCGCTCCGGTGATGAACGACTACTTGCTCTGCTTCTTGTAGACGACCCAAGTTGCAACCATCGCAACTGAGGCCGTGAAGGAGAGCGCGGCCATCGGGGGATTGCTGAAGAACGCGATGACAGCCGTGATGAGGAACAGGCAAGCTGCCGTTAGCGTCAGTAACTTCATTTTGGGCCTAACCGCAGCCGAGCATCGTTGCAAGCGCACTCAATGAATACGCAATACCGCCGATAATGAGTGTCGCACCGCCCGTGAATGCCGCCGCAATCAGTGAACCTGTAGCGACGATATGCCCGAGAAACCCAGCCAAACAGCTAATTTGCTGCCAGTTCATTTCTTCTCCTAGAGAGTGGGGAACAGATTTCCTTGTAACGGATTCCCCCATGGGCAAGATCGAGAACCGCGTCGGATTCAGCCTGCAACATGAAAAAGGCACTAGGTGTTGGGGATAGCAGGAATGAGTGGTGATCGAGGGCGTCTAGGTGCTCTATAGGCCAAATTTGAGTGTTTGTTGGGGTCGTCTAGGTGGCGCCGGTCCTAACGGGGATGCCAGGACTCCGCCATGAAATGGAGCTCAGAACTGGTGGTCTACTGTTTCCGGAATCATCGTCGCCATTGCATCGTTGGTCATGGTGTGGAGATACAGCCGGGAGCTCAGGAACAACCGCCCATCTTGACCGAGCCGGATGAACTGTGGCGAAAACTGTGGAGCACCCGGGCCTACAAGGGCTTTGTCACCATCAACAGGGACACGTATCTGGAGGCCGACGGATCTGTCTCCGAATGGGACGTTATTGCCGGCCCAGATTCGGCTGCCATGCTCGCCTTCACCGAGGGTGGCGCCGAGGTGGTGATGTTTGAACAGTTTCGCGTGGGCCCGGGACGGACACTACTGGAACTTCCCGGCGGCTACGTGAATCAGGGCGAGACCCCGGAATCTGCTGCCAGACGCGAGTTGGCAGAGGAAACCGGCTATGAATCATCGGCGATCTACTACACAGGATCCGAGTGGAGGTCCGCCCGCTCGTCCAGTCGAAAGCATGTGGCTATTGCAGCAGAAGCCCGCCCCGGGGGAGACCCATCGTGGGACGCCTCCGAGGCGGGCTTTGTACGGCTACTCCCGAGCCACGAACTGCTCGATTTCCTTCTCAGCGGTGACCTGACAGACGCTGGACTTGCTTGCCGTGGTTTGTTGAAATTTGCTCTGAGCTCCCAGCAGGACGCTGCCTTGGAGAAGCTTCAGGTGACGGTCCGGAGCCTCCTGTCAGGCTACTGACGCGCCCGCTACCTACCGGGTTTTACCGGTTTCACCACCAGCGCTGAACCGCCGCCTCGACGAACCGGCTCGGCGGCTGCGGTCATCTTTCCGTCTTTACCGAATTCGATGGCCGTCGCAGCACCTATCTCCGCCGCCGATGTGAAGGCATCACCCGCCGGCACCAGTGTGTGGCCAAGCGCCGTCAGCTCCGGACCATAGGTGTCAATGAAGGCAGGCTCGGAACTGACCGTCGCTCCATTCCGCGGTGCGGCACGTGGCGCAGCGAGCGCTTCGGAGACCGTCATGCCCAAATCGACGCGATTGAGGATTGTCTGCAGCACGGTAGTGATAATGGTTGATCCGCCGGGGGACCCCAGTGCCAGGAACGGCTTCTGGTTCTTCAAAATAATGGTCGGCGACATTGAGGAACGCGGCCGTTTGTTCGGCTCGATCCGGTTGGGATCCTTCGGGTCATAGACCGTGCTGAAGTCAGTCAGCTCGTTGTTCAACAGGAAGCCCCGGCCCGGAACAACAATTCCAGAACCGCCGGTCTGCTCGATCGTCAGCGTGTACTCCACCACGTTGCCCCACTTGTCGGCGACCGTCAGATTCGTCGTGGAGATGTTCTCTGTATCCGTCTCATTGGCGAGTGGTGCCACGGCAGCCGGGCACGCGCCGTCGTACGTTTGTATGTTTCCCGCAGCAACAGGCTTAGGGGCGGCCGCCGTGGGATCGATTTCGCATGAGCGTTCCTTGGCGAAAACTGGATCGAGCAGGGCTTGGGTGGGAACATTCACGAAAGCGGGATCGCCCACATAGGCGCCGCGGTCCGCGAAGGCGAGCGAGCTGGCCTCGAAGTAGTGGTGCAGGGCGTCGACCGGCTTCATGTCCTTGAGGTCGTAGTTCTCCAGGATGTTCAGGGACTCACCCACCGTGGTGCCGCCGCTGCTGGAAGGGGCCATGCCGTAGACGTCGTAACCCCGGTATTCCACCTTGGTGGCGTCCTGGTCCAACACCTTGTAGTTGGCAAGATCCTGCGTGGTCATGAAGCCGACTGGAACGGGAAGTTTGGTTTCCGCGGTTTTCGGCGGGGCCTGGACGGTCTTGGCAATCTCCTCCGCGAGCCGACCGCCGTAGAAGGCGTCGGTGCCCTCCTTTGCGAGCAACCTGTACGTCGCCGCGAGGTCATGGTTCTGGAAGACACTTCCGACGGCGGGAGCGTCACCGCCGGGAAGGAACAGATCCCTAGTGGGGGTAAATGCGTCAAAGCGGAGCTTATTGTCCAGTGTTTGTTGCCGGAAGGTCTCGTCCACTACGAAACCGCGGTTAGCCACCTTGATGGCCGGTTTCAGGGCTTCGCCGAGGTCCAACGTGCCCCAACGTTCCAGTGCACGTTCCCACGTCGCAGGTGTGCCTGGGACTCCGACGGACACGCCGCTGGTGACGAGTTCAGGCGTGAAGTTGTACGGCTTCTTGGTGGCCGGGTCGATGAATGCGTCAGTTGGCATGCCCGCCGGAGCGGTTTCACGGCCGTCAATGGTGCTGACGTGTTTGGTCTTCGCGTCGTAAAAGACGAAGTATCCGCCGCCCCCGATGCCTGCGCTGTAGGGTTCGGTAACGCCTAAGGTTGCGGCGGCGGCGACGGCTGCGTCGGCGGCATTGCCACCCCGTTTCAATACGTCGATGGCGGCTGCGGAAGCTTCCGGATCCACGGTGCTGACAGCGCCTCCGTAGCCTGTGGCCGTGGCTTTCTTCTCAGTTTCGCGTGGATCTGCGAAGGCCGGACTGGCCATCGCGCCGCTTGTCACGGTTAGTGCCAAGGCTGCCGTGACAGCAGCCAGTTGACGTCTCACATGTGTCATGGTGTCTCCCAGAGTTGGTCCAGACGGTGATGTGGGTGGACGGTCCGGTCACCCTACCCCGGGGCCTTGCGGGGAACAACGGTTGATTGTTGAAGCGGAATGGGGTGCTAGGCAGGGTTCGAAACCCGGCGGGCAAGGATGGCTCGAACGCCCAGCCCCGCCAATCCGATGGCCAAAGCCAGGAGGATGGTAGGTCCTGCGCCTCCATCGGGGCCAAGCGTAGCTGTCAGTATTTGTCGGCTCATCAAGAGCATTTCCGGGACGTCCCCCGCCACTACGCGTGTCCCCAGGACATATTGGACGGAGGTGAAGAGCGCGGGAACAAACCACAAGAAGGCAAGGTTGGCCACCCAAGCCACGGTGCGGCGGGCGGGCTTGTTGCCGCACCAAGCCAGCGCACAGCCAATCAGTGCGGCAGGGAGCCAGCGCGCAATGGTGGGCACAGCGGTGGGGAGATTGGTGTATCCCGCAACGCTGACCACCCATTCGACTCCCCAAGAGGTGACGGGAACAGCCATGAGTCCCACGCCGATGGTCGTCTTCACCGTTGAAGGTGAGGCCATCAACAGAAGAGCTATCAGTGCGGCAATGATGGATCCGATCACGCCTGCCAGCAGCCCAGCGAGGTAGACGCTGGACATTGATCCGACAGCGAGGCCTTCATTGAGCACCGCGAAGGACTGCGCCGTCGCCGTGAACTGAACTGCGAGAACGCCCCCAGCTGCGCACCACGTGACCAAACGCCGGCGCACCGGTGCCCAGATCCGCACCGTTAATCCGGCGGCAGCACCGCCCACGCCAAGGAGTGCCACGATGCTGGTCAGTTGATACTGGTTAAGGGGCAGCAGCCCCACAGGCATCTGATCCGGCAGGACCTCGGTGGCCCATAGGTTCTGCAAAGGCAACGTCGCGCCGGTGATCCACCAGGGGGCCAAACCAAGTGCTCCAGCAACAATGCCGAGCAACCATCCCAGCGCGGCGTCACTGACGGAGGCCCGCGGAGGTTTGCTGGATGTGGCTTGTCCCATAACGGGCTCTGAGTGGCTCACGGAAGCTCCTAGGGTTGAGTCACGGGGTGGGGCGCCCTGGTCATGGAGCGGAGGGACGATCCATGAATAATACGCCGAATGGATAAACTCGGCATCTATGAGGCTACCGACCCCATGGGATCAACTTCAGAGGTAGCTCTTTACGCTGGCGCGCAGGGCCTCCGTATGTTCGTAGATCTCTTCCAATGAGGTAATTGGAACGCGGGTCTCTTCCTTGTTCGCGTCGAACAGCCCAATGTATTTTTGAATCCGATTGAAATGAAGGCGCGCGATAGGCTTCCGGTTGTTGTCATCCAAGAGGACAGCAAAGTAGGACTTCGCATCCCGCTGAACCACACGATTGGGCTTCACTTCGCTGCAAACAATTGCGCGGACGATCTGGTACCCCTCGATTTCTTCCAGGGTGGTCTCTAATGCGTCAGCGTCTGCCAAGTCAGCTTCGGCAACGGGCTTGCTGGATACGGCAACCGCGGCGATGTCATCATTCGGTAGATACGCTTGCGCACCCAAGGCCTTTTTAGCCTTTCGTTGACCTGATCATTCAGGAATTGCTTGGTCGCCTTGGTGACCAATGCGGTGAATTGCTCTCGAACGCGTTGCGTGTAGGGGCCGGTGTAGACGCGGGAAGTGAGGAACTTTACCCATTCGTCTTCGGGCTCACGGAACTGTGCCGCCAGCGTCCTCTTAAGTTCTCCGATGTACTTCAGTTCCCCAGCAGCGCATAGCGGAGGTTTCGAAGATTAGGACGCGCCGCGGCCGTTTGGTGACTTTCGCCGTACCGTCACCACCAACTTTGAGTGCTGAAGCACCTCGACGCGCGGCGAAAACGGTGTGTCGGACGGCCCCCAGGATCAAAGTAGGTGGTGGCGGTACGCGGCTGCCACCTAGACCACCAGCCGCAACGGCCTCTGCCCCAACTGCACTGTGATCTCCTGTCCCCACGAGGCTGTGAGCCGGTCGTCTTCCATGCCGTCGCCGAACACCACCAGCTGATCGGACGCCACGGTGATCCGGAGCACCTCGCCGGCTTCGAGAACGCCTTCGGTCAACGAGGCGCCGGTGATGGGTGAAGGCCAGGCTTCGCGGACGAACCAAGCGAGCCGCGGATCAGTGGGTGCTGGCAAGGCGCGTCCGCCGCGTTCCAGGGCAATCGAAGCGCACCATCCAGTGGCTCCGGTCCCGGTGGAAACGATAAGGCCTGACGACGATTGCCGCTCCGTCTGCCCGCCGGGCTGGGTGAAACTTGGCGCAGTGATGGAGTACTTCGCCGACTGGTGCGAGGCGTGCCCGACGAAAACTTCGTTGAGCGCCGAAAGCTGCTGACCGTCGTCGAGCGTTGCTGTCACTGTGGTGAGGTCCTGGCACCGCAGCCGCCCCACGTCTCCTGCACGAAGCAGTGCAGCTACCGCCGCCGGGGTGTGTCGGACCAGGACGCCGGGGTTGGCTCCGGGCTCCGGATCTATGCCAATAACCGGCTGGCCACTGAGGTACTTGGCAACATTCGCCACCAGCCCGTCCTGTCCCACCACAGCAATGATGTCCTCGGTTGTGAGCAGGAAGCGGCTCAGGTCCGCGCGTTCCACTTCCGCTGTGCGCCAATCGGCCGGCACTGCCGCTCGAATGGTTGCGAGGGTGCCGGTGAGCCGATCATGCCGGTCCTGCACGTCTTGGATGCTGCGCCCGCGGGTGCGGAGAAAGAACTCCGCTTGACCGCGGGTGGCGTGCCGGTCCAGGAGTTCCTGAAGTTCGGTCCGCCGGTGGACGATGACGATGCGCGGGGTTGCCATGACGGAACCTTACTTGCTGACTTCAGTTGTGGCGGGTTCCTTGAACAGCCCGGCCAGTGCGCCGCTGAGCAGATCCGGAGTGATGGTCAGGTTCCCGATGTTCGGCAGGCTCCCGGCAGCGTCCTTCAAGGCCAGTGCCAAAAGCGTGGCCTGTTCCATATTGCGGTAGACCTCCATGGTGGCGGCCTCGCGGGCGGCGGCTGCTTCACCAACAAGGCGAATCTGGTTTGCCTCGGCCGCTGCGCCAATGCCCTTTCTCTCAGCTGAACCTTGTGCTTCGATGAGCCCTGCTGCTGCCTTCTCTTCGGCTGCGCGGCGGGCGTTCGCGCCCTCCTGGGCCACCAGGTTTTCGCGGCGTACAGCCAGTTCGATCTGGCTCGCCATCTCGTTCTCGGAAATAGTGCGTTCACGTTCGACGGCGACTGCCCGCCTCTCGTACACAGCCCGGTCCGCTTCGGCTTGGAGCTGTTCACGGACGGGAGTCTGCAGCGCACGTTCGACGTCTGATTCAGGCCGCACCGCGAGGACCTGCACAGCCAGGATCTCGATGCCGGTGGACTGCAGCCGGGCATCGGCCCGCAGTGCTTCGGTGAGGACCAGCCGGAGCTGGCTGACGCCGCGTTCGAGTGCCTCGGCGAGCGTGGTGGTGGCGATCTGATCGATCGCGTGGCTTTGGCAGAGCTGCCCGATGATGGTGGACACCTGTTCGCGGCCCGTTGCTGGTGCGGAACCGGCGTTTTGCAGGCCGAAGTCGAGGCGGGTGGACACCGCAACGGGATCGATGAAGCGGTACGTCACGTTTGCTTGAACGCTGACGTCCTGGTGGTCCCGGGTGATGGCGTGGAAGAGGGTGGGCAGTTCCTGGTCGTCCACGGGAACCTCGCTCAGTACAGAGTTTGCGGGGCGGAAGAAGAACGCCTGGCCCACTCCTTGGTGCTTCACTGCGCCCTTCTGCAGGTGCACGACGTAGCCAGTGGGGCTGCCGAGGAAGTGGCTGAGCCAAGGGTAGCGCTTGATGGTGGCCATGATGATCGCTCTCTTTCGTTTAGTTGTCGTCGGATTGACGATAACTAAACCGTAGACGGAAGTGCATATTATTGTCAACATGACGATAAGTGCCTACGATTGATGCATGCCTGAATCCCATCCGGCGCCAGAGCGCTTCCCGGTGACCGTCGACGTCGTTGCCTTGACTGTGCGCAATGGCGCGCTGAACGTCCTTCTCATCACCAGACTTATCGAGCCCTTCCGCGGCAAGCTCGCGCTCCCGGGCGGCTTCGTCCTCGCGGGCGAGGACCTGCTCGAAGCGGCTGCCAGGGAGTTGGCGGAGGAGACCGGTGTTGAGCGCCTTCCTGGCCACTTGGAGCAATTGGGAAGTTATGGCCCGAAGGGACGCGACCCCCGTGGCGATGTCCTTACTGTGGCGCATTTGTTGCTCGCGCCGGATTTTCCGGTGTTGGCTGCTGGCAGCGATGCCGAGCACGCTGCCTGGTATCCGGTTGCTGAGGTTCCAGAGTTGGCCTTCGACCACGCACGAATTCTGGATGACGCCCTGGAACGGGCCAAGTCGAAGCTCGAGTACTCGCCGTTGGGTGCTGCATTCTGCGGCGACGAATTCACTATTGCCCAGCTTCGCTCGGTCTACGAAGCGGTGTGGGGCACCCGCCTGGACCCGCGGAACTTCCATAGAAAAGCGACCGGAACGCCAGGCTTTCTGGAGGACACCGGGCGAATGTCAGCGGGCGACGCCGGGAGGCCGGCTGCGCTGTTCAGGCTCGCCCCCGAAGCACGCCCGACGCCGGGCCAACCCACCCGCGCGGTACTGAACCCGCCGCTGATGCGACCGAGGGACTAAAGCGGGTGACACTGATCTGGGGCAGTTATCGCTCCAATGGCGGTCAGGGCTGCGGTTCCAGCCTCTATCACAAGGTCAATGGCGGCCGCGCTGGGGATGCCGTGGCCCGAAGCCCAGTGTGCCAATGCCATTTCCTGACGTTGTAGGGTTTCGGCCGAGACACCCCTGTTGTTCGCCGTGTTGAATTCACGTGAACGGGGAATCCGGTAGCCCTCACGAGCTAAGCCACCGGCGGCTTCAAAAAAGAGGAACTCGGTCCCGGCTCCTGCCAGCGTCACCGGACCGGCACCCCGGCGAGCGGCGACCGCTAAGGCGATGTCCGTCGTCGTGCCTTCAACGGACTGACTCAAGGATGCCCTTGACCCGGAGTGGAGGCGTTATCGGGTGACTGAGTCGCAGGGGTTCCCCGCCGCGTCCGAATCCACCGGTCAACGAAAACAGCGAGGGCGGCCACAACACAACCCAATGCCAAAGATGGGAGCGGACCCAACGTCGACAAAGAAGCAACGTACGTCCCGAATCCGAACACGAACATCAGAAGACTGCGTCTGGTTTTGGCACTCATGAATCCCCCCAAGAACGCCGTAGTTGGCATGTGGCGAGCCTACCCGGCGTGCGGGCGGGAGCAAGTCAAGCCAGCTTCAGGGGCGGGGGACGGCCGGTTCCTTGCTTGCATCGGCGGCGATCACCCGGTTCAGCTGGCCTAACACCTGCTCCGGTGTCCCGCCAGCGTCCACCACAACAAAGTCGTCAAACTCGGGAAGCGAACGGTACGCGGAACGAAAGGCCAGCAGGTCAGCCAGCGTCTCGTTGTCCGTCCCGCGTGCCGTGACCCGTTGATGGGCGAGTCGGGGGTCGACGTCGAAATGGACGGAGAGGTCCGGCGCTGGGAGCTTTCCCAGCAGCCACGGAAGCAGCCGGCCGCGGCCTAAACCGTTGGCCCGACGCAGCGCGAGCTGGCAGTGCAGGTGCCGGTCCATCACCACCAGTCCGTCGAACCTGTGGGCGCGCGCATGATTGAACAGCACGTTGAACAGCCGGACTGAGGTCTCGATACTGTCGGCCACCCGTGGCGGCAACGTCCACCCAAACCGCTCGGACAACAGGGACAGCCGCCGCCGGGCAGCGTGGTTGGCCAGCAGTAGGGCATTCCGCCCGTCAGCGCGGGCCGATTCAACCAAGGCGCGGGCCGCCGTCGTTTTTCCCGAACCGTCAATTCCAGTCAGAACAATGAGCATGAGGCCTCCCCTCGTTTCCTTTCCAACGAAGTGAGGTGCCAACTTGTGCCGTGATGCGGCGTGAGTCAGCCCACAGGCCGCCACGTGAACCGGGGCTGTTCGCGATTCAGGAACGCGCTGATGCCGATCTCCATGTCCGGGCTGTCCGGCATGGCGCCCCAGGCGTTGGCCCATTCGTGATCGATGTCTGAGTGATCAGTGTCCGTTGCGTCAATCAGCCGCTTCATCGAATGCATGGAGAACTGCGATCGGCTCCGTAACGAACTGACAAGCGCTGCGGACTTTTCCTCAAAGGACCCGGAAGGTACGACGTCGGCCACCAGGCCAAGTGCCCGGGCCTCGGTTGCGCTGAAGGTCTGTCCGGTGAGGAGGATGTACTTTGCATTGGCATGGCCCACCAACCTGACAAGCCGTTCCATGCCGGGACGCGGGTAGATGATTCCGATCTTGGCCGGAGTCAGTCCGATCACGGCGCGCTCATTGGCGATGATGAAGTCACAGGCAGCTGCAATCTGCCAGCCGCCGCCCATGCAGGCGCCGTCCACCAAGGCCACCGTTGGCTTGGAAAGGGAGGAAACGGCGGCATCGGCGCGGCTGAGATGGTCGATGGACGATCCGTCGGGCTGCTGGTCCACCAATACCGAAGCAAGCTCGCTGATGGCTGCCCCCGCGCAGAACGTGCCGCCGGCACCTCGCAGCACAACGACGGCAACGTCGGCGTCGGCGTCCAGGCGCGGCATCAATTCCTGGAATTCCAGGCACATGGCCCGGGTCAGCGCATTCCGCTGTGCAAGGTTGCAGATTTCCACGGTAGCCACGCCGTCAGCGATTGAAACGGAGATGCGGCCCGCACGGGAAGCCTCGGTGCGGGCAGTGTTGGCCGGGGATACGACGGTCATTGCTGTGCTCCCATCGTTTCCGGAACCTGGGCTGAAGCCGGTTGGCACACAACGCGGCCCTCGCGCTCAAGCCGGGTGACGTCGTCGTGCGTCATTCCGCGTTCCAGCAGTACCTCTGCGGTGTGCTCGCCCAGCAGGGGCGGCGGTGAGAGGATTTCGCTGGCCTCGCCATCCAGGCTGAGTGGCCCACGAAGAAGGGGGAGGCGGGATCCGTCCCGCCGCTGGCGTTGCTGCACGAGTCCCAATGCGGCAACCTGCTCCGATGCCAGGGCCTGCGTGTAGTCGTAGATGGGGCCGCAGGGGATGCCGGCCTGGCTGATCAGGGGAACCCATTCGGCGGCGGTCTTCGAAGAAAGTGCTGTTTCAATAAGCTCCGTCAACTGGTCCCTGTTGGCCGACCGGTCCGCTCCAGTGATGAAGCGGGGGTCATCCACGGCGGAGGCAGCGCCCAGGAGCCCACAAAAGGCCCGCCATTGCTTGTCGCTGCCTACAGCGATGTTGATGGATTCCGTGGCCGTAGCGAACATTCCGTAGGGCGCGATGACGGGGTGGTTGTTGCCCTGCGGCGTGGGTGCTTCGCCGAGGCTGAGTGCTTTCTGCCCTTGGAAAGCGGAGAGGTTCAGGGCGGTCTCCAGCAAGGAGGTGGACACTCGGCTGGGTCGTTCGCCGTTCCGGACTCCCAGGAGCGCTGAAACGATGCCGAACGCACAGATCATTCCGGAGGTGATGTCCACGATTGGCACGCCCACACGGTAGGCCGAGCCAGGCCCGGGACCTGTCACCGACATCAGCCCGGACATGCCCTGGATGACCTGGTCCAGTCCGGCGTCGTCCTTGAGGGGGCCGGTGTTGCCGAAACCTGTGACGGATCCAAGCACGAGGCCTGGGTTGAGCTCTTCCAGCCGGGAGGCCGTGAACCCCATCTTGTCCAGCGTTCCGGGCTTGAAGTTCTCCACCAGGACATCGGCGTCGGCGATCAATCCGGAGAGGATGGCGCGGCCCTCTTCCGAATAGAAATCGATGCACACGGACACTTTGTTGCGGTTGACGGAGTCGAAATAGAGGCTGTGGCCATCCTGGAAGGGAGGCCATTGGCGGGCGGTATCACCCCCGTTGACGCTTTCAACTTTGATGATCCTGGCGCCCATATCGGCCAGGAGGGCTGTGCAGTAGGGGCCTGCGAGGGCTCGGCTGAGATCGATCACGGTGATTCCGCGAAGTGGTTTGAGCATGGAGGGCACCTTTCGTGCGACGGAAAAACTTGCGCAATCGGCAACGGTTCACTAGATGAACCGTTGGTTCATTTTGGGAAGTCGCCTGTAATGTAGGGCACTGGGAGTAGTCGGTCAAGCGGGAGGGTGCATGAGTACGCAGAGCGTTGTCACGGCCATCAGGGTGCTGGAGGCCGTCTCGGACAACCAGCCCGCCGGATTATCGGAGCTCAGCCGGGAAGTTGATGTGCCCAAGGCAACCGTGCTCCGAATGCTGAGGACGCTGGCCGAACTGGGCTGGGTGGCGCAGTCCGAAGTCCAAGCCAGCAAATGGGTTCTGACCAACCACGCCTTCGCCGTTGCCAGCCGGGGAAGCAGTGGCTCGGCCATCCGCGATGCCGCCATGGGCCCGCTGAATGCGCTGCAGTTGGACACCACCGAGACGGTGCACCTGGCAGTGCCGGACCGCGGCTACATGCTCATCATCGAACGCCTCGACACTCCGCACGTCTTGAGGGCCTTCCTCCCGCTGGGGTCGAGGCTGCCCATGCATGCTTCTTCCACGGGCATGGCCTACTTGTCGGCTGCTGATGAGGCCTTCGTGAACGATTACCTTGCCGGACCACTTGAAGCGTTGACGCCACAAACCGTTGTGGATCCCACGCAACTTCGCGCGATGATCGTGGACACCCGGGCCCGCGGATACTCCATCAATGAGCAAGGTCTCAGTACGGGCATCACCTCGATCGGCGTCCCGCTGCTGGGGCCGGGCGGCGTGACGGCGGGATCCATCTCCATCTCGGGCCCCTCAAGCCGGATTGTTCCGGACAAGTACCAGGAATACGGAGAGGCTGCTGCCGGAACTGCCCACGAGATCAGTCGGGCCCTCGGTGCCTTCTCGACCAAGGGATACTAAGTTTCCTGACCAAAATACTTCGCCGCGACGCAAAGGGTGCTTATTATGAGGCTGTGAACGTGCTCCGCCCGGGCAACCGTTCCGTTTGAGCCTTTCCCGGGTGGGTACGCAAGCGATGTGGAGACGAAATTCTCCAATCGGTGCCCGTTGGCATGGGTGGCGCTCCATCAGTGGAGTACCAGCGGACGCCTTCCTGAATAGACAACAGTTATTGAAGGGATGCGTAGCTCAATGAACACACTCTTAATAATCGCCGGTGTTATCGCGATCATCTTGCTCCTCGTTGGCGGACTTAACCAGGCGCTCAGCTTCTTGCTATGGGTGGGAATCATCCTGCTTGTGCTGGCCGTGCTCGGCTGGGTTCTGGGCCGCGGGCGGTCTCGCGTATGACGACTGATCCTGGTGAAGTTGCCGGTTTCGAGCAGGTTCGCGATGGGACGACAACCCCCGGACATCCAATCCCGAGGGACCCGGCAGTCGCCCAGTCGGGTGGCCAGGTTCCAGTGGGTGATGCCTCGTCGGAAAGTCCGGACGACGCCGTCGACGCTGGACCCAGCGAGTCAGCCAACCCACCTGGGCCGGCGGAAGAAAAGGACGAAAAGACTGCGGACGGCCGTGGTCTGACAACCGAAACCAGTCCTGCGGATTGATCGGGCCAAGTGGGGGGGGGGGGGGGGGGGGGGGCCCGCGGGGGGGGGGGGGGGGGGGGGGGGGGGGGGGGGGGGGGGGGGGGGGGGGGGGGGGGGGGGGGGGGGGGGGGGGGGGGGGGGGGGGGGGGGGGGGGGGGGGGGGGGGGGGGG
>NZ_JAJOHP010000010.1:0-95015 GCF_021109375.1 Arthrobacter sp. AK01 | reverse complement strand
TCCCCCATCGTTGGCGCCGTTGGCGGGGCGGGTGCTTTGTTTTTTATAACACCCCCCCCCAAACATCCCCGCCCCCCCCCCCCCGCCCCCAAAAACCCGCGGGCGCCCCCCCCCTGACTACTTCAGGATTCCTAGGCCGAAACCTCAATGGTGGCCAGATTTTTCTTGCCACGTCGAAGGAGCAGGTAGCGGCCATGCAGCAGTTGATCCTGGGCAATGACGGCGTCGGGATCGGAGACCTTGGTGTTGTTCACGTACGCGCCGCCCTCCCCCACAGTCCGACGGGCAGCGGACTTGCTGTCGGACAGACCCGAGGCAACCAGGAGGTCGATGATCCCCAGTCCGTCGGTGCCGATCTTTGCCGAAGGAAGTTCCGCCGTAGCGGCTTCGAGTGTGCGTTCGTCCAGAACCGTAAGATCGCCGTTTCCGAAGAGCGCGGCTGAAGCGGCAATGACCTTCTCGGTAGCGTCGACGCCGTGGACCAGGGAAGTCACTTCGAAAGCGAGCTTCTTCTGGCCTTCACGGGCAAATGGACGTTCCGACACGGCTTGTCCAAGCGCCTCAATTTCAGCGCGCGAGAGGAACGTGAAGACCTTGAGTCGGTCCACCACGTCCGCGTCAGCAGTGTTCAGCCAGAATTGGTAGAACGTGTACGGGCTGCACATGTCCGGGTCCAGCCAGATGGCGTTGCCCTCGCTCTTACCGAACTTGGTGCCGTCGGAGTTGGTGATGAGCGGCGTACCCATGGCGTGCACGCTCTTGCCCTCCACCTTGCGGATGAGTTCAGTGCCGCTGGTGAGGTTGCCCCACTGGTCCGAGCCGCCCGTCTGCAAGGCGCAGCCGTAGTCGCGGAAGAGCTGGAGGTAGTCCATTCCCTGCAGGATCTGGTAGCTGAACTCGGTGTAGCTGATGCCTTCGTCCGAGCTCAGGCGCGAGGCGACGGCATCCTTGCGGAGCATCGTGCCCACGCGGAAGTGCTTACCGATTTCACGCAGGAAGTCGATTGCGCTCAGCGGCGCCGTCCAGTCCAGGTTGTTGACCATGCGGGCGGAATTTTCGCCGTCGAAACTAAGGAAGCGACGCACCTGGCCCTGAAGGTAGCCGACCCACTCCGCAACGGTGTCCTTAGTGTTCAAGGTGCGTTCCGCCGTCGGACGCGGGTCGCCGATGAGGCCGGTGGATCCACCCACCAGGCCCAAAGGTTTGTGACCGGCCAACTGCAGGCGGCGCATCACCAGCAACTGCACAAGGTTGCCCAGATGCAGCGAGGGCGCGGTGGGATCGAAGCCACAGTAATACGTGATCGGGTCCCCGGCGAGCAGCTTTTCCAGTTCCGTTTCATCAGTGGAAACGTGGACAAGGCCGCGCCATTTGAGCTCCTGCCAGACGTTGGCAAAGGCGGGATCGTTGTGCTGGGACTCGAGGTTGTTTACGTGTGACACGAGATCTAAGTTAGCAGGATTGCAGGGCCCGTTTTTCCTAGCGCTCGATGCCGGCAGGTACGGGCGCGGCAGCAATGAGGCGCAGCCGCTGCGTTGCCCGGGTCATGGCAACGTAGAGATCGCCCACCTTGCCATGGTCGTGGTTCAACATTGCCGCCGGTTCCAGGACCACAACGCCATCGAATTCCAAGCCCTTGGCTTCCTTGGGGCTGATCACCACGATGTCTTGCTCGTAGCTGCCGGCCCCGGCGCCGATCCGGCGGCCGTAGACCTCCCGCAGTGCCGCTGTGGCCTGGGGCAGCAACGGTCCGTCGGCGATGACAGCCAGCAGGCCGCCGTCGATCGCTTCGACTTCCTCCGGCAGGATTTCAACCAGGCGCTTCACAATGCCATCTGCCTCCACGTGGTCCACGATGGGTGACCATTTACCTTCGCGTACGGCCTTGGGCGCCGAGACAACGAGGCCGGCACGGTTGGCCATGCGGACCGCGGCCTCTGCGATCTGGGACGGCGTGCGGTAGTTGACGGTGAGTTCTTCGAGCGTCCAGCGGTCACCGAACGACGGCGCCAAGGCGCTTTGCCACGAATTAGCACCAGCGGCGGCACTGGTTTGGGCAATGTCACCCACGATGGTGAAGGACTTCAGCGGGCAGCGCCGCACCAGGAGCCGCCACTGCATGGGTGATAGTTCCTGGGCCTCGTCAACCACGATGTGGCCAAAGGCCCATGAACGGTCGCTGGTGGCACGCTCGGCCGCCGTCAGGCGTCCTTCACGTTCCTGATTCTGGTCGGCGAGCTCCTCAGCCGACACAAGAACGTCGACGCCCATTGCTTCCATGTTCGCCAAAGTCTGCTTTGCATTGGCGACGTCGCGGGCGCGATCCGCTTCCTGCTGGGCCAGTCCCCTGCCCGCAGCCGGATCCAGCTCACCCAGCAGTTCGGCAGCCTCATCCAACAGCGGGACGTCGGCTTCCGTCCACGGAGCGTCTACAGGGCGCTGCAGCAGCGCACGTTGTCCGGGCGTGAGGTGCGGCGTGCAAGCTTCAAGGATGGCCGGCTTGCTGAAGAGCTCGGAGATGAGCTTTTCCGGGGTCATCGGCATCCAGCAAAGATTAAGCATGATGCGCACGTCCCGTGCAGACCTGACATCTTCGGCCAAGTAGGCGCGATCGGCGTTGTTGCCGATGTTCGATTCCTCCACAAGGTCCGTCAGCTGTTCCGTGAGTTCTCGCAACAGGATCTTGACGAACGTCAGGCGGGCTTCGTTGTGCGGCTTGCCGGTAGCGCGGGCCTTCTCACGGGCACGGCGAACCTGACGGACGGTCAGTGTCAGCTTGCGGGAATCAACTTCGAGGATGCGGTCCTCGGCCGGTGTCCGCTGGCGGTTCGCGACGGCGTTGGCCACCACCTTGGCCATATCCAGCTTGCCCTTGAGAGCGGCGACGTCGGCGTCTTCCTCCGGTACGGCGTGGATTCCGGGCATGAGGCGCCCCAGGCTTGCCATGACCACGCCTGTTTCACCGAGCGAGGGCAGCACACGTTCGATGTAGTGCATGAAGGACGACGACGGTCCAACGAGGAGAACGCCGGCACTCTTGAGGCGATCGCGGTGGGTATACAGCAGGTAGGCCGCACGGTGCAGGGCCACAGCGGTCTTGCCGGTTCCGGGACCGCCCTGGACCACGAGCGCACCCGAGATGGAGGAACGGATGATCCGGTCCTGCTCGGATTGGATGGTTCCGACGATGTCGGACATACGACCGGTGCGCTTGGAGTTCAGCGCAGCCAGCAACGCGCCTTCGCCCTGAAGGGAGTCGTTGTCGGCGAGCATCCCGGCGTCCAGGACGTCGTCCTCAATGGCTTTGACGTCGCGTCCCTGCAGGATCAGGTGACGACGGCGGCGCACGCCTTGTCGGTCGAACGCGGTGGCCTGGTAGAAGTGGCCGGCCTCGGGCGCACGCCAGTCAACCATCAGCCGCTGGAGGTCGGCCGTGGACAGGCCTATGCGGCCGATGTACTGGGCTTCCCCGGAATCAAGGTCCAGACGGCCAAAGACCAAGCGATCGTCGACGGCGTCGAGTTGGGCCAGGCGGTCTTCGTACAGTGCCGCGAATGCGTCACGTTCTGAGACGTTCTGCATGGTTCCCACCGCGCCGGCCCTGCGCACCTGCGCCAGCTGGGCGCGCTTTTCTGCGCGCAGCTCATCGAGCCGGGCGTACAGCCCAGCTACATATTCCTGCTCGTGGACCAAATCAGCATCGTGCATCGAACCGTAACCCCTATCGCAAAAGACAGACCTACCATTCTACAGCGATTTTGGTAAACGTGCGGGGTACAAGTCATCAAGCGGACTGCGTCACATAAAGTTCGTTGCCGGCTGCGTTGCTTTCGCGGCAAATCACCCTGAGGCGGTGCGGTTTCGCGGCCGGGCCGCCTTGTACCGGGACACCGTTGGGTCGTCTTCAATCCAAAATCTCCACGGATATTCAGTGGTGCCGCCCGGCCCGGCCACCCCAACCCGTGGTCCGCTGGCCACGGCCGCCGCCGGCGTCTTGGGTAACCACAGACTGAACGGTTCCGCGAGGGCGTCGCGGCCGGTGTCCGCCGTCGTGAGTCCCAGTGCGGAGGCGAGCCTGGCAGGGCCGCTGGCGAGGTCTTTGTGCGTTTTGGAGGCCGGCCTGCGAACGGCGGCAAGCTGCTCCCCCTCCACAATTTCTCCAGCCCTCAGCAGCAGCGCAGACGGGAAGCCCTCCGGTCCGCACACGATGTTGGCACAATAGTGCATCCCATACGTGAAGTAGACGTAAAGGTAACCGGGCGGGCCGAACATAGGCGCGTTCCGGGCGGTGGGACCCCCGAATGTATGGGATCCGGGGTCGGGATGCTCCGAACCACGCGGACCCATGTAGGCCTCGACCTCGGTGAGTCTGACCGAGACCGGACCGGCATCGGAGTGGTATGTCAGGACGGAGCCCAGGATCAGCGGAGCGATGACGCGCGCGTCGCTTGTGAGGAAACTGCGTACTTCATCGGGGTGGCTGATTCCGTCTTCCATGAACGAACCCATGCCCAGACCCTAGCAAGACCCACTCCACGGCCATGTCCGATTCCCGCTAGCAGGGGTCACTGGCGGGCTGGCAGGATGAAGCCATGGACTTCTGGCAGCGCTACAGGGCAATCGACGCCCGCGACACCCGGTTCGATGGCCAGTTCTTTACGGCCGTGAGCTCCACCGGAATCTACTGCAGGCCCTCATGCCCTGCCCGGACGCCCAAAGCTGAGAACGTCACTTTTTACGAAACCTCCGCCGCTGCCCATGAAGCCGGGTATCGGGCCTGCAAGAGGTGCCTCCCCGAAGCTGTCCCCGGAACGCCCGCCTGGAACATCCGCTCGGACATCGCCGGCCGGGCAATGCGGCTGATCAACGACGGCGTCATCACCCGTGAAGGCGTTGACGGACTGGCCCACAGATTGGGCTACTCCGCACGGCAGCTCAACCGCATCCTCAGCACCGAGTTGGGTGCCGGTCCCCTCTCCTTGGCCCGTGCAAGCAGGGCACAGACGGCCAGGACCCTTTTGGTCTCCACCACCATGCTCTTGGCGGATGTAGCCTTCGCATCAGGGTTCAACAGCGTGCGGCAATTCAATGACACCATCGGCGAGGTGTTCGCGATGACCCCGACGGCGTTGCGCGCCACCGGGGTGAAATCCGGAGTTCGCCGGGGTTCTGCGGCTCCCTGCGAGTCGGCTCCCGCGGCCCTGACGCTGACCCTGCCCTACAGGGAACCGTTCGATCCGGGAATCTTCGACTTCCTGGCAGTTCGCGCGGTCCCGGGAGTCGAACTGGCAGGAACAGGGGCCGACGGCAGCCGGACCTACGCCCGGACCATCCGGCTCGCGGGGGGCAGTGCTTCGTTCTCGGTGAAGTACAGCCCCTCGGCAGTGGGTAAACCATTGCAGCTCACGGCCACGGCTGTGGACCTGCACGATCTCCCCGCGCTGCTGAGTCGGGTGCGCCGACTGTTCGACCTCGACGCCGATCCGCAGGCCATTGACGACGCATTGGCCTCAGACCCCCGGCTGGCTATCAGTGTGGAGGCCATCCCCGGAATTCGTGTCCCGGGAGCCATGGATCCCCAGGAACTGCTAATGAGGGCCATGATCGGCCAGCAGATCACCGTGGCGGCGGCGCGAACAGCACTCACGCAATTGTCCGCCGCAGGTTCCCCGGCCGGGGCCGGCGCCCCAGGCTTGGAGACTTTGTTTCCGACGGCGGTTGAGATCGCCGAGCACGGCCGGGCACTACTCAGGGGACCACAACGCAGGATCGATTCCATAGTGGCTGCGGCCGAAGCGATGGCCACAGGAGCACTGGACTTCGGTTACGGCGACGACCCTGCCGGCCTTGAACGCAAGCTGCTCCCGTTGCCCGGCATTGGGCCCTGGACAGTGGGCTACGTGGCAATGCGGGTCCTCGGCTCTCCGGATGTTTTCCTGGCCAATGATGCCGCGGTGCGAAACGGATTGAAGGTCCTGCCCGCCGGGGCCGGTCTCAGCGCGGATTTCCGGGAAGTCAGCCCGTGGCGCTCGTACGCGACCATGCACTTATGGCGGGCAGCGGCACGGCCCAAAATCTCGTAGGGGCCGCCCCTGTCACCAACCGCCCCCTTCCGGCCGTCCCTCTCTCCAAGGGGCCGTGAGAGAGGGCCGCCCCAAAAAGGGAAATCCGTGAGAGGGGGCCGCCCCAAAGAGGGAAATCCGTGAGACAGCGTCTGGGTGCTTAGCGGTTGGCGGGCAGGGCAGCCGGCCACGGGAGAAGATCCGGAAGCTCGACTCCGTCGGCAGCGGCCGTAGCCCTGAGGCTTCCCAGGCTGGGCTCGCGGCCTGCAAGCCACGCGGCGATGTCCGTGAGCATGCCCGTGATGGCAACCGAAGTGCCGCCGCTGCCGATGCTCCGCGGGGGCAGGCCGGTGGGCTGCAGGACGAACTTGCGCGACTCGGGAACGCGTGCCGCGAGGAACCCGATGAGGTGTTCGCAGAACGGTCGGCTCCAGGTCTCCGGACCGAACCCCAGGCCCAGGTCCGAGGCGTGGATCGTGAGTTCGCGCCACAAGGCGAGGCCGCCGTCGAACACTGTTCCGTCCCTGTAGGCGATGCGCGCTTGCCAATCGTCAGGTCCCAAAGCGTCAAATGCGGAAACAGCAGACCCCAACGCAGAGGTGAGGGACTCTGTGTGCTGCGCGAGGCTGTGTCCAGCGGCAAGTTCAATTGCTTTGGTACGCCCGTCCATGCCGCCGTCGTACAGTTCCACTGTCTCGCCGCGGCGCGCGTACTCAAGTTGACGGCCCATCGCGTTGGAGATTCCGGCAAGGTGGGCAAGGACGTGGCCCCGGGTCCAGCCAGGAAGCTCCGACGGTTCAGCGACGGACGAGTCGTCCAGTTTGGCGAGCAGGCGGGTGACGGTGCCGGCGGCTTTGTGAAGCTCTGCGGGCAGCGCGTCGGGGGTGATCTGAGTCATAGCGCCATGTTAACGCACAGCGGGACGGCACCTGGCAATGCTCTGCCCAAAAGGCATCGCTGCGAAATGCCGCCCCGCCTGGCGTTCTAGCTGACGTAGGAGCGCGCTTCGTCCAGTTCCGCTTCCAAGGCCGCCAGTTGGCGTTCGACGGCGGCCGGCGCCGTTCCGCCCTGCGAATTACGGCTGTTGAGCGAACCTTCCGTGCTCAGTACGCTGCGGACCTCGGGAGTCAGGTGCTCCGAGATTGCTGCGTATTCCTCGTCCGTCAGGTCCCACAACTCCACGCCTCGGCCTTCGGCCTGCTTGACCGCAGCACCGGAGAGCTCGTGGGCCTCGCGGAAGGGGACGCCCTGGCGGACAAGCCATTCCGCGATGTCCGTGGCCAGTGCGAAGCCCTGCGGGGCCAGTGATTCCATGCGCTCGGTGTTGAATTTGAGCGTGGCAATCATGCCGGACACGGCCGGAAGCAGCAACTCCAAGGTGTCGGCAGCATCGAAGACCGGTTCCTTGTCCTCCTGCAGGTCGCGGTTATACGCGAGCGGCAGGCCCTTGAGCGTCGCCAGGAGGCCTGTCAGGTTGCCGATGAGGCGCCCTGCCTTGCCACGGGCGAGCTCCGCAACGTCCGGGTTCTTCTTCTGAGGCATGATCGAGGACCCCGTGGAGTACGAATCATGCAGCGTGACGAAGGAGAATTCCTTGGTTGCCCAGAAGATGACTTCCTCGGAGATCCGGGACAGGTCCACGCCAATCATGGAACACACCCAGGCGAACTCGGCGAAGACATCGCGGGAGGCGGTGCCATCGATCGAGTTGTGGACGGCCGAGAAGAAGCCCAGGTCCGCGGCAACGGCCTCGGGGTCCAGGCCCAGGGATGACCCCGCCAACGCACCCGAACCATACGGCGAAACGCCGGCACGCTTGTCCCAGTCCTGGAGACGCTGCACGTCGCGAAGCAAAGCCCAGGCATGCGCCAAAAGATGGTGGCTCAGCAACACCGGCTGGGCATGCTGCAGGTGCGTGCGGCCGGGCATGGCTACGCCATGGTGGGCCTTGGCCTGCTCAACGAGGGCGTCGATGGTGGCAAGGACACCGCCTGCAATGATCCGGGCATGGTCACGCAGGAACATGCGGCCAAGGGTGGCCACCTGGTCGTTGCGGGAACGGCCCGCACGGAGCTTGCCGCCCAACTGGGTTCCGGCGCGCTCAATGAGGCCGCGTTCCAGCGAACCATGCACGTCCTCGTCGCTCTCGGCCGGAAGGTACGCGCCGCTGGCGACGTCCTCGTCCAGCTGGGTGAGGGCGGCGAGCATACCTTCAAGTTCGGCGTTGTCCAGCAGTCCGGCCTTGGCCAGCACGCGGGCGTGCGCCTTGGAACCGGCGATGTCATAGCGGGCAAGCCGCCAGTCAAAGTGGGTGGACTTGCTCAGTGCGGCCAGCGCATCCGCGGGACCGCCGGCAAACCGGCCGCCCCACAGTGCGCCTTCGTTTGTTGCGGACGTCATTACTCGCCTGCGACGCGCAGGTCGCGGCCGGAGGCAACCTTGGAGGACATGCCCCACAGCTCGATGAAGCCGCGTGCCATGGACTGGTCGAAGGTATCGCCGGTGTCGTAGGTGGCGAGGTCGAAGTCGTACAGCGAGGTCTCGGAGCGACGACCGTTGACGATCGCCTGGCCACCGTGGAGGACCATGCGGATGTCACCGGAAACGTACTGCTGGGTGTCCTCAATGAAGGCGTCCAAGGAGCGCTTGAGCGGGGAGAACCACTGGCCGTCGTAGACCAGCTCGGACCAGCGCTGGCCAACGGTGGCCTTGAAGCGGGCCTGCTCGCGTTCGATGGTGATGTCCTCGAGGTGCTTGTGCGCGGTAATCAGCGCCATGGCACCCGGAGCTTCGTAGATTTCACGGGACTTGATGCCGACCAGGCGGTCCTCGACGACGTCGATGCGGCCAACGCCCTGGGCGCCTGCACGGCGGTTCAGTTCCTGGATGGCCTGCAGCGGGGTGACTTTGACGCCGTCGATCGCTACCGGCACGCCGGCCTGGAAGGAAATGGTGACCTCGTCCGGTGCCGGCGGGAATTCCGGCGTAGCGGTGTAGTCGTAGATGTCCTTGGTGGGTGCGTTCCAGATGTCCTCAAGGTAGCCGGTTTCGACGGCGCGTCCCCAGACGTTCTGGTCGATCGAGTACGGGTTCTTCTTGGTGGTCTCGATCGGCAGTCCCTTTTCCTCGGCGAAGGCAATGGCCTTGTCACGGGTCAGGGCGAGGTCGCGGACGGGTGCGATGCACTTCAGGTCCGGGCCGAGGGTCTGGATGCCAACTTCGAAGCGGACCTGGTCGTTGCCCTTGCCGGTGCAGCCGTGAGCGACTGTGGTGGCGCCGAATTCGCGGGCAGCCTTGACGAGGTGCTTGACGATGACGGGACGGGAGATGGCCGAAACCAGCGGGTAGTGGCCCTGGTAGAGGGCGTTGGCCTTCAGTGTGGGCATCGCGTACTCGTTGGCGAACTCGTCGCGGGCGTCGGCCACATAAGCCTCGACGGCGCCGCAGCCAAGGGCGCGCTGGCGGATGGTCTCCAGGGACTCGCCGCCCTGTCCGACGTCGACGGCCACAGCGATGACCTCGGCACCGGTGGCTTCACCGATCCAGCCGATGGCTACGGACGTATCAAGGCCACCGGAGTAGGCCAGAACAATGCGCTCAGTCACGAGAGTGCTCCTTTGTTGTTGCTTGGTTCATTCGAATCAATGCTGGTGTGAATCAATGCTGGAAGATCTATTGGTTGGCCGGCCCGGCTTCTTCGGCCATGCGCAGAAAACGGGCCGCCAGTTCCGCCCCGCCATCGGGATCCCGGGCGACCAACAGCAAAGTGTCGTCGCCTGCGATCGTACCTAATACAGAGGGCATCACCGAGTGGTCCACGGCCAGCGCCAGGAAGTTGGCGGCTCCAGGCGGGGTGCGGAGGACAACGATGTTGCCCGACGCCTCCGCGGTGACCAGAAGTTCGCCGCAAAGCCTGGTCAACCGTGCGTCCAGGATTTCCTGCGTGACCCCGCTCTTGGCGTTGCGGTCCCCGCCCTCCCCCGGAACGGCATAAACCAACGCGCCTTCCTTGCCACGGACCCGGACTGCGCCGAGTTCCACAAGGTCGCGGGACAGGGTGGCTTGGGTGACCTGAACGCCGTCGTCCGCCAGCAGGGCTGCAAGCTCTGCCTGGGAGCGCACGGACTCACCCGTCAGGATCGCGGTGATGCGCGCCTGCCGGGCAGTCTTGGTGGCAGGGCTGGCGCCCGGCACGGACGGATTGGCGGACACTAGAACGTGCTCTCCCCAGTGCCCTCAACGGGGGAAAGCCCGTCTACGAAGGCCAGCCCGGAACGGTGCATCAGCCATGCCATGAGTGCCTTCTGGGCGTGGAGCCGGTTCTCTGCCTCATCCCACACGATTGACTGCGGGCCATCAATGACGCCGGCCGAAATCTCGTAGCCGCGGTACGCGGGAAGGCAGTGAAGCACGACCGCGTCCGGCGCAGCCTGCGCCATGGCGGCCTCGTCCACGGAGTACTCGCGGAAGAGTTGCATCCTGGCTTCCTTTTCGGATTCCTGGCCCATGGAGACCCACGTGTCGGTGGCCACGACGTCCGCACCTTTGAGGGCCGCGGCGGCATCGCTGGTGATCAGCACCGAGCCGCCGGTCTCTGCAGCGCGTTCCTGTGCAGCGGCAACAATCTCCGCGGAAGGCAGGTAGCCCTCCGGCCCGGAGATGCGAACGTGCATACCCGCAGTGACACCGGCCAACAGGTAGGAGTTGGCCATGTTGTTCGCCGCATCGCCCAAGTAAGCCATGCTCAATCCAGCCAAGGCACCCTTATGTTCCTTGACGGCCAGGAGGTCGGCCAACAGCTGGCACGGGTGGTAATCGTCGCACAAGGCATTGATCACGGGGACCTTGGAATTTTCCGCCATGGCCACCAGCCCGGAGTGCGCACCGGTCCGCCACACAATGGTGGACACCATGCGCTCCAGGACCTTGGCCGTGTCCTCCACGGATTCCTTGTGGCCGATCTGCGCTTCACCCGGGTTGATGATCAGTGCGTTGCCGCCCATGTCCGCGATGCCGGTGGCAAAGGAAACACGCGTGCGGGTGGAGGTCTTGTCAAAGATCACTGCTACGGTCTTGCGGCCGTTGCCCTCTGCGGCGAAGGGTTGCACGCTGTATGGCGCTGCCTTCATCCGGACCGCGAGTTCCAGGACCTCAGCCTGCTCGGCTGGGCTCAGGTCCGTGTCCTTGAGGAAGTGGCGGGTGGTTGACGTGCTCACTGTGCGTCCTTAGCGGTTTGGGCGGTAGCCGTGGCGATCAAGGCGGGCAGGGCTGACAGGAATCGGTCGGCCTGTTCGGTGGTCAGGATCAGCGGAGGGGCGAGGCGGATGGTCCGCGGGCCCGGACTGTTGATGATGAAGCCTGCATCCAAAGCTGCGGTCACCATGGCCGGCGCGACGTCGGCGTTCACATCGAAGCCAATCAGCAGGCCCTCGCCGCGGACTTCAGTGACAGCATCGACGGCAGACAGTCCCTCGCGCAGATGCGCTCCGAGGTTCAGCACGTTCTGCAGGACACCTTGGCTTTCGATGGCGTGCAGCGTGGCCAGCGCGGCGGCCGTAGCTACCGGGTTTCCGCCGAAGGTGGTGCCGTGCTGCCCTGCGGTGAGGAGGGCCGACGTCGTACTTCCGAAGGTGACCAGCGCACCCACGGGGAAGCCGCCGCCCAGGCCCTTGGCGAGCGTGACGGCATCGGGCACAATTCCTGCGTCTTCGCTGGCCAGCCACTTTCCGGTGCGGCCGATGCCGGTCTGGACTTCGTCGAGGATCAACAGCGCACCGGCCTTGGTGGTTGCCTCGCGAGCGGCCTGCAGGTACTCGGTGCTCAGGGGCCGGACGCCTGCTTCGCCCTGGATCGGCTCCAGGAAAACGGCTGCTGTGGAATCGTCGACGGCGGCACGCAGGGCATCGATGTCACCGAACGGAATGTGGACCACACCACCGGGCAACGGCTCGAATGGCGCACGGTATGCTTCCTTCGCCGTCAGTGCCAAGGCGCCCATGGTGCGGCCATGGAAGGCGCCCTCGAGGGCGATGATCTTGGTCCGCTTCCCGTCCGGGTTGTTCCTGCGGGCCAGCTTGAAGGCTGCCTCGTTCGCCTCGGTGCCGGAGTTGGCAAAGAAGACCTTGGAACCGGCCGGTGCATTGCTGATGGCCAGAAGTTTCTCGGCCAGTGCGATCTGCGTGGGGCTGGTGAAGAAGTTCGAAACATGCCCGAGCGTAGCCAACTGGCTGGAAATCACCGAGGTGACGAAAGGGTGGGCGTGGCCCAGGGCGTTCACTGCGATGCCGCCGAGAAGGTCCAAGTACTCCTTGCCATCGGCATCCCACACGAGGCACCCAGCACCACGGACCAGGACACGCTGCGGGGTACCAAAAACACCCATCAGCGAGGACGAGTATCGGGCCAGCCAGTCGGCGCCATTACTCACTCCAGTAATGACGGAAGCTTTGGCATCCGATGCGGCGATGGACCCCCGGGTGTGGTCGGGCACCGCGATGGGCCCACTGCCGCCGGGGTCCCCGTCCGAGCTTGCGAGGACGGGGAGCGGGTGGGGACGGGCGGGGGGTCCATCGCCGGTCGGGTTGCGGCCAACAGTTTCGCTCATGCGTTCACTTCCTCATCGGGTACTACTTGCGTGCCAATGCCCGCGGTCGTAAAGGTTTCCAGGAGCATCGAGTGCGGGAGGCGTCCGTCGACGATATGTGCGCGTTCTACGCCTTCATCGATGGCTTTGAGGCACGCAGCCATTTTGGGGATCATGCCCGATTCGAGCTTGGGCAGCATGTCGCGGAGTTCCGAGGCTGTCAGCGATGAGATCAGCGACGATTTGTCCGGCCAGTTGGCGTAGAGGCCCTCGACGTCGGTCAGGATGACCAGCTTGGTGGCACCCAATGCCGAAGCTACTGCTGCGGCCGCCGTGTCTGCGTTGACGTTCAGGACCTGCCCAGTGGTTTGGCCGGTGCCATTTCCGCCGTCCACGATCTCCGGGGCGACGGTCGAAATCACGGGGATACGACCGGCGTCGAGAATGTCCTTGATACCGGCAGGGTCGACGCCAACTACCTCGCCCACCAGGCCGAGGTCCACTTCTTCGCCGTCAACAACAGTGCCCGTCCGAACGGCGCGCAGCAGCCCGCCATCCTCACCGGACATGCCCACGGCGTAGGGACCATGTGAGTTGATCAGCCCCACCAGTTCACGGCCCACCTGGCCCGTGAGGACCATGCGGACTACGTCCATGGCCTCGGGAGTGGTGACACGGAGACCACCCTTGAACTCGGACTCGATGCCGAGCCGGCCGAGCATGGAGTTGATCTGGGGGCCACCGCCGTGGACCACCACGGGGTGGATGCCCACGTGGTGGAGGAACACGATGTCTTCGGCGAAGGCGCGACGAAGGTCATCGTTAACCATGGCGTTGCCGCCGTACTTGATCACCATGGTGGTGCCGGCAAAACGCTGGATCCAAGGCAACGCCTCGATCAGCGTGCCGGCTTTGTCCTGGGCGTCGCTCATGGACGTGGTTTCGCGGGTATGCGCAGTCATTGTCATAAGCTCAGCTCGAGTAGGCGCTGTTCTCATGCACGTAGTCGTGCGTGAGGTCGTTGGTCCAGATGGTCGCCTCGGCGTCGCCGGCCTGAAGGTCGATTTCAACCAACACTTCGCGAGGCTCCAGGTCCACCAGGTTGCGGTCATCACCGATAGCGCCGTTGCGGCAGATCTGCACACCGTTCATGGCGACGTTGAGTTGGTCCGCCTCGAACACTGCATCAGTGGTTCCCACAGCTGAGAGCACGCGGCCCCAGTTGGGATCCTTACCGAAGATGGCAGCTTTGAAGAGGTTGGACCGGGCAACACTGCGGCTGACGATTTCGGCGTCGCGTTCGCTGGCTGCGTTGAAGGTACGGATCGCAATGTCGTGGCTGGCGCCCTCGGCGTCTCCGATCAACTTGCGAGCCAGTTCAGCACAGACCTGCGTCACGGCTGCGCCCAACTGCTCGGTGGACGGCAAGGCCTCAGAGGCTCCCGATGACAGCAGCACAACGGTGTCATTGGTGGACATGCAACCGTCAGAGTCTGCGCGGTCAAAGGTGACCCGGGTGGCGTCGCGAAGGACGACGTCGAGCTCATCTGCCGGCACCTGGGCATCCGTCGTCAAGACCACCAGCATGGTTGCCAGGCCCGGAGCCAGCATGCCTGCGCCCTTGGCGATGCCACCCACGGTGAACTGTTTTCCTTCGGCGTCCAAACCTGTGAAGACTGCTTCTTTGGACACGCTGTCCGTGGTCATGATGGCGGTGGCGGCTGCCGAACCACCGTCCTCAGACAGTTCAGCGAAAGCGGCATCCACGCCCGGAAGGATCTTGTCCATCGGCAGCTGCTCGCCGATCAGGCCGGTGGAACAAACCACGACGTCGGAAGCTGAGACACCCAGCACTTCGGCCACTTTCTCAGCCGTGGCGTGCGTGTTCTGGAACCCTTGCGGCCCGGTGCAGGCGTTGGCGCCACCGGAGTTCAGGACCACTGCGTCTACACGGCCATCACTGACCACTTGGCGGGACCAATGAACCGGGGCAGCGGCTACCCGGTTGGAGGTGAAGACTGCGGCGGCGGCCTTGGACGGACCGTCGTTGACCACGAGGGCAAAATCCGGGTTGCCGGAGGCCTTGATGCCGGCCTTGATGCCTGCGGCGCGGAATCCCTTGGGTGCGGTAATGGTCACGGTGCAACTCCCTGCAGGTTCAGGCCGGCGGTTTCGTCCAGGCCGAGGGCAATGTTCATGGACTGCACGGCTCCGCCTGCGGTCCCCTTGGTGAGGTTGTCGATAGCGCAGGTCACGATCACGCGGCCCGTGTGCTGGTCGAAGGCCAACTGCATCACGGCGTGGTTGGAAGCCTGCACCGATTTGGTGGTGGGCCACTGGCCTTCTGGAAGAAGGTGCACGAACGGTTCGTCGTCGTAAGCATCTGCCCAGGCCTGGCGAAGCTCGGCTTCAGTGACGCCGTGGCCAACTTTCGCTGTGGCCGTAGTGAGGATGCCCCGGCTCATGGGAACCAGGGTAGGCGTGAAGGACACCGTCACCGGCTCGCCAGCAGCGTTGGACAGCCCTTGTTCGATTTCAGGAGTGTGGCGGTGTCCGCCACCTACGCCGTAGGGACTCATGGAACCCATGACTTCAGCCCCAATAAGGTTGACCTTGGCTGCTTTGCCGGCACCGGAGGTACCCGAGGCGGAGACAATCACGACGTCGTCCGTCAGGAGGAGGTTGTTGGCGAACCCGGGCGTCAAGGCCAGCAGGGCCGACGTCGGGTAGCAGCCGGGGACGGCGATGCGGGTGGCACCCTTGAGGGCCTCGCGCTGGCCTGGCAATTCCGGCAGGCCGTAAGGCCACGTTCCCGCGTGTGCCGAACCGTAGAACTTTTCCCACGCCGCGGCATCCTGGAGGCGGTGGTCCGCGCCGGCGTCGATGACTACCGTGCCTTCCGGCAGCTGGGCCGCGATCTCAGCGGAAGCTCCGTGCGGCAGGGCCAGGAACACGACATCGTGGCCGGACAGGTTTTCCACGGTGGTGTCTTCAAGAATCCTGCTGGCCAAACCATGGAGATGCGGCTGCAACTCCCCTAGTCTTGAACCGGCATTGCTGTGCGCAGTGATCGCACCGATGGTGACGTTCGGATGGCCCGCAAGCAAGCGCAGCACTTCTCCTCCGGCATAGCCGCTGGCACCGGAGACGGCAACAGAAATAGTCATAGCTCCACTGTACAGCAAGAATATTCATGCTGTCCGATATTTATGCATGCATTTGTGATGCGTCTCATTATTTAGACCATTGCGCGTATGCTTAGTGGAGGGTGATCCAGACCGTGCAGTCCGAACGTCGGCTGCAGCGTTGCCCGTTAGCGATACGGGGCACATTCATGTCACCCACGTCCACCGCTGAGCGCCCCAAAGCTCGCGCTATTCAACCCAATCCCGTCGTCCAAAGCTATTCAGAGCTCCTCAAGAGCGTTAAAGCCGCAGGACTCCTCGAACGCCGGAGCGGCTTCTACATCTGGGTCTTCGTGGCCCTGGCACTCCTCATGGCCGGCACTTGGCTCGGCTTCGCCTTGATCGGCGAATCCTGGTACCAACTCCTGATCGCCGCAGCTGTGGGCATTCTCTGCACACAACTGAGCTTCCTGGCGCACGAGGCCGGGCACAAGCAGATCTTCGCCTCACGCCGCGCCAACGACTGGTCAGCCCGCCTCCTGGCCACCGGCGTCGCCGGGATCAGCTACTCCTGGTGGGAGCAAAAGCATGGCGCCCACCACAACCACCCCAATGTCATTTCCAAAGACCCGGATATCCGGAACAACGCCCTGGTGTTCTACGAGGACGCGGCTGCCGAGCGCAAGGGACGCCTGGCGTTCCTCACCAAGAAGCAGGGCTGGTTCTTCTTCCCGCTCCTGACGCTGCTGGGCCTGAGCCTGCAGTTCGATTCGCTTCGCTTTGTCTTCGGCAAGCAGAAGGTACGCCACCGCTGGGTGGAGACGCCCATCCTCGTGGCAAGGCTCGCGGCTCTTCCAGTGCTCGCCTTCACCTTCCTCCCCATCGGAATGGCATTCGCGTTCCTTGGCGTGCAAATCATGGTCTATGGCTTCTACATGGGAGCCTCGTTCGCGCCCAATCACAAGGGCATGCCGGTCCTCCCCAAGGACAGCCGTGTTGACTTCCTCAACCGCCAGATCCTGACCTCGCGCAATATCTCCGGTGGCATCTTCATGGACTTCCTCCTCGGTGGGCTCAACCGTCAGGTGGAGCACCACTTGTTCCCGGACATGGCCCGCCCCCATTTGTACAAGGCCACGAAAATCGTGCGTGAATTCTGCGCCAAGCACTCAATCCCCTACACGGAAACGACGCTGATGCAGTCCTACGGGATCGTGGTCAGCTACCTCAACGAAGTGGGCCTCGCCGCCGGACGCGGCTTCGACTGCCCGGTGGCGTCGACGCACGGACGCTTCTAGGCGTTCGACACGGGAGGCCCCAACCTCCCTAGGATGGAATCTGAAACCGGGCACCGGAAACCACCGCCCCGGAGTGAGGAGCCACCATGACGCACGCCATCGTTGCACGGCAGCCCGGAGGACCTGACGTCCTTGAGTATGCATCCGTGGAACCACCAACACCTGGCCCCGGCCAGCTGCTGATCAAGGTCGCAGCTGCCGGGGTCAACTTCATTGAGACTTATCAACGCAGCGGGGCCTACAAGGTGGAATACCCCTTCACCCCGGGCGCCGAAGCAGCCGGCACCGTCGAGGCCGTTGGCGACGGGGTGGAGGACATTTCCGTTGGCGATCGGATTGCCACCGCCGAGGGGTCCCGGACCTACGCCGAGTACGCCATCGTGGACGCAAGCAAGGCACTCCCGGTTCCCGCCGGCGTCGACGATCACACAGCCGCAGCCTTGCCGCTGCAGGGAATTACAGCCCACTATCTGATGAACTCCTCCTTCCGCGTGGAGCACGGCCACACCGTTCTGCTTCACGCAGGCGCAGGTGGCGTTGGTCTGCTGTTGACGCAACTACTGAAGGCCCGCGGAGCCCGTGTGATCACCACCGTGTCCTCGGACGAAAAAGCCCATCTGTCCACCCTGGCCGGCGCCGACGAGGTACTCCGCTACGACGGATTTGCTGACAAGGTCCGCGAACTTACCGACGGTGACGGCGTCAACGTGGTGTACGACGGCGTCGGCAAGGACACCTTTGACGATTCCCTGAAGAGCCTGCGCATCCGTGGCGCCATGGTGCTCTTCGGCGCAGCCTCCGGACCGGTGCCACCCTTCGATCCCCAGCGCCTGAACGCCGCGGGTTCCCTCACTCTCACCAGGCCCACGATGGCCCATTTCGTGCAAAACACCCACGAGCGCCGCTGGCGCTCAGCGGAGATTTTCGACGCCGCCGCCAACGGCACTCTCGCTGTCAGGGTCGGAGCGACGTACCCCCTGGCAGAGGCAGCCCAGGCCCACCGGGACTTGGAAGGCCGCCTCACCACGGGCAAAGTCCTGCTGGTGCCGTAGCAGCCATGCCCGGCTCCCCAACATCCGGCGACCTTCAGGCGAACAGCAACGCAACAAAATGTGAAGTACAGGAAACGTCCGACACCTTTTGTTCACCTTTCTGCGAAAAGCTGGGCCCGTGAGCACAGAACATCCCGTGGGGGCCGGGCAGACGCCTGCCTTGACCACCCACCGCCCCCAGTTGCCGGGCGGCGCCGCAGCACCCGCCGAGCGGACCCTCGTAGACATCCTGGAAGAGACCAGCGCCTCATTCCCCGAGGCTTCGGCGTTGGATGATGGCCACAAGTCCTTGAGCTACACCGAACTGCTCAAGGCTGTCCGTAAGTTTGCGGCGACGTTGAACGCCGCAGGCCTGGGCCGCGGTGACAAAATCGGCGTCCGCATCCCGTCCGGGACCAACGAGCTCTACATTGCCATCCTGGGCATCCTCATGGCCGGGGCGGCCTATGTTCCGGTGGATGCCGACGATCCCGACGAGCGGGCGCGCCTGGTGTTCGGCGAAGCCAACGTTGGCGCTGTCATCGGTGCGGGCCTGGACGTCAAACCATTCGGTGCAGCACGGGAGCCTGTTTCCACCCCCACCAAGCCCGGGCTGGATGATGACTCCTGGATCATCTTCACTTCCGGATCTACCGGGACTCCCAAGGGCGTTGCCGTCAAACACCGCTCCTCTGCGGCATTTGTTGATGCAGAAGCCCGGATCTTCCTCCAGGCTGAACCCATCGGCCCCCAGGACCGTGTTTTGGCAGGCCTCTCGGTGGCCTTCGATGCTTCCTGCGAAGAAATGTGGCTGGCCTGGCGCCACGGTGCCTGCCTGGTCCCGGCACCACGAGCGTTGGTTCGAACCGGTATGGACCTCGGGCCTTGGTTGATCAACCACGGCATCACTGTGGTGTCCACCGTGCCCACCCTTGCTGCCCTATGGCCGGCCGAGGCATTGGAAAACGTCCGCCTGCTGATCTTCGGCGGCGAAGCATGCCCGCCCGAATTGGCCGAGCGGCTCGCCGTAGACGATCGCGAAGTGTGGAACACGTACGGACCCACGGAGGCCACTGTCGTGGCCTGCGCCGCTCCGCTGGGCGGACCCGGCCCCGTGCGGATCGGGCTGCCGCTGGACGGCTGGGACCTCGCCGTCGTCGATTCGCAAGGGGTTCCGGTCGCCGAAGGCGGGATCGGCGAATTGATCATCGGCGGTGTGGGGCTGGCCCGCTACCTCGATCCGGCCAAGGATGCCGAGAAGTACGCGTCCATGACAACCCTCGGATGGGACCGCGCCTACCGCTCGGGTGACCTGGTGCGCTTCGAAGCCGAAGGCCTGATTTTCATGGGCCGCGCCGACGAACAGGTCAAACTCGGTGGACGCCGGATCGAACTGGGCGAGGTGGATGCGGCACTGCAGTCTTTGCCTGGTGTCGCCGGCGCGGCAGCGGCCGTGCAGACCACAGCCGCCGGCAACCAGATCCTTGTTGGATACCTGGCCCCCGTTGACGGCCATGACTTGTCCATGGACGAGGCCCGCCGTCTGCTGGGCGAAAGCCTCCCGGCAGCCTTGATTCCGTTGCTGACCGTCGTGGATTCGCTCCCCACCAAGACCAGCGGAAAAGTGGACCGCCATGCCTTGCCCTGGCCATTGGCCGGTGCCGGCGCAACCGAGGCCGGGAGCGCCCCGCTGAACCTGCCCGATGACGCCCGTTGGGTGGTGGAGCAATGGGAGTCCGTGCTGGGGAGCCCTGTGAGCTCCCTCGACGCCGATTTCTTCGCTTACGGCGGCGGATCCTTGGCGGCGGCCCAACTCGTTTCTGCCCTTCGTGTCCGTTACCCCACCATCACCGTGGCGGACATCTATGCCACGCCGCGCGTCGGCGCCTTGATCGATACCGCCCGGCAATCACTCCCCGACGGCGGCGCGCCGGGTCCGGCTGCTGAGCGGACCGTCCGTCCTACCGCCTTGAAGTCGCAGATCTTCCAAGTCCTGATGGGCGTGCCCTTGCACATCCTGGTGGGCATGCGCTGGCTCACCTACCTTATGGCCGCCAACAGGCTGCTGGCAGACTTCGCCGGCTTTGCCGCCGCACCCGTCGTCTCGTGGTGGTGGATCGCCGCCTCCTGGCTGATTTTCGTCAGTCCCCTCGGCCGGATGGCGATCTCAGTGGTTGCAGCCAAGGTGCTGCTGGGCAGGATCCAACCCGGCACCTACCCGCGTTCAGGGAAGACCCATCTGCGACTGTGGCTGGCCGAACAAATACAAGACCTGTCGGGCGCCATCGGCCTGGCCAGCGCGCCTTTCGTCCCTTACTACGCACGGGCCCTCGGGGCCAAGATCGGCAAGGACGTCCACCTGCACTCGCTTCCCCCGGTCGCCGGCCTCCTGTCCTTGGGCAGCGGAGCGAACATCGAGCCCGAAGTGGACCTTTCGGGCTGGTGGGTTGACGGTGACTCCGTTCACATCGGCCAGATCCATGTGGGAGCCGGTGCAGTCGTCGGTGCTCGAAGCACGTTGATGCCGGGGGCCACCATCGGCGCGGGTGCCCACGTCGATGCAGGATCGGCAGTACTGGGCAAAGTGAAAGCAGGACACCTTGTGGCCGGCTCCCCTGCTGAGCGCCGCGGAAAAGCCAAGCACGAATGGCCGGAAACAATCACCCGGCGGCCAGTGGTTGACCGGCTCTGGTTCTCCGCCTTTGCCAGCGCTTCGGCTTTGCTGGCCCTGATCCCCTACATCTCCGCATTCGCGGGTGTCCTGGTGGTCCTGGCGTTCATCCAGGGACACGAATCCCTGGAAACTGCGCTTCCGCAGATTGCGCTGGCCGTCCCGCTTGCCGCCTTGGTGTGGTTCTTCGGCAACCTGGTACTCATCCTGGTCGTGGCCCGCCTCCTCGGTTTGGGCCTCAAGGAGGGCTACTACCGGGTTCGCAGCCGAATCGGGTGGCAGGTTTGGGCCACCGAACGCCTCCTGGACATGGCACGGGACCTGCTCTTCCCCGTCTATGCCAGTCTGTTCACACCCATGTGGCTGCGCCTCCTCGGAGCCAAGGTTGGCAAGAACGTAGAGGCCTCCACGGTGCTGCTCGTTCCCAAGATGACCACCATCGGCGACGGGGCTTTCCTGGCCGACGACACCATGGTGGCCTCCTACGAGCTCGGTGGCGGTTGGATGAAAATCGGCCCGGCCAAGATCGGAAAACGCTCTTTCCTGGGCAACTCGGGCATGACAGCGGCGGGACGCAACGTTCCCAAGAACTCCCTCGTCGCCGTGCTGTCCGCCACCCCCGCCAAGGCAAAATCCGGAACCTCGTGGCTTGGTAGCCCGCCGGTCAGGTTGCGCCGCACCGCCGTCGACGCGGACCAAACCCGGACCTTCCGGCCGCCCCTCAAACTCAAGGTTGCACGGGCTTTGTGGGAACTGTGCCGCTTGGTGCCGGTCATCCTCACCGTCACCATCGCCGTCTGGGTGATGTTGGTCCTGGACTGGATTGCGCGAGGGTGGGGCTACTGGATTGCGGCGGTGCTTGGTGGCGTGGTGATGCTGGCAGCAGGAGCAGTAGCAGCGCTCAGCGCCATTGTTGCCAAATGGGTCCTGGTGGGAACCATCCGTTCAGGCGAACACCCCCTATGGAGCTCGTTCATTTGGCGCAATGAGGTAGTGGACACCTTTATCGAGATGGTCAGCGCCCCGTGGTTCGCCCGCTCTGCCGCCGGTACTCCCGCTCTCGTGTGGTGGTTGCGCGGTCTCGGCGCCAAGATCGGCCGCGGAACGTGGTGCGAAAGCTATTGGCTGCCCGAAGCCGACCTCGTGACCCTCGGCGAGAACTCCACCGTCAACCGCGGCTGCGTAGTGCAAACGCACCTGTTCCACGACCGTGTGATGAGCCTGGACACCGTGACGCTGGGTAACGGAGCCACCATGGGTCCGCACGGCGTCATCCTCCCCGCAGCCAGCATCGGCAACGGCGGAACTGTTGGGCCGGCGTCGTTGGTCATGCGCGGTGAGACAGTCCCGGCCGGAACGTACTGGATGGGTAACCCGGTGAGCCCGTGGGTGGGCCCGTCTGCACAAGCGCCGCGCCTCAAGTAGATTGGACGGATCATGACCGTACCAATCCCCACCCCCATGACCGAAGCCGACCCCTACACGTTGGACCACGGCAGCACCAGCTACCGCGTGGACCGGTACGAGTTGGACCTCGACGTCAGGCTGGGCAGCAACAGGCTGGTCGGCAGGGCGGTCCTGCGATGCACAGCCTTGGAACCTCTGGCGGAGGTTGTCCTTGACTTGGTGGGCCTGCGGGCCAGCAAAGTTCAACTGGACGGCAAGAAGCTCCAGAAGTTCAGCCACAGGGCAGAACACCTGGTTCTCACTCCGGCGTCCCCGTTGAAGCCTGGCCAGCAGTTCTCGCTTGAGATCCGCTACGACGGCAACCCCCAGCCCCGCCGCGGCCTCTGGGGCGATGTCGGTTGGGAAGAATTGAACGACGGCGTATTGGTCGCCGGCCAGCCCAACGGCGCGGCCTCATGGTTCCCCTGCAATGACCATCCCCGCTACAAGTCCAGCTTCCTCATCTCCGTCACCACAGACGACAACTACCGTCCTGTGTGCAATGGCACGTTGGTGTCCCACTCCCGCAAGTCGAGCCGTGAGACGTGGGTTTACGAACAGGCTGAACCCATGGCCACCTACCTCGCTACGGTGCAGATCGGCCGCTACGCCAAGGTTCCCCTGCACGTGGACGACACCCATCACCGGGTGCCGCAGTTCGTCGCGGTCACCCCCGAAATGGCGGTGGATGCTCTTCAAGGCCTGCGACGCCAGCCGGATATGATGCGGACCTTCGAGGACTGCTTCGGCCCCTACCCGTTCACCGACTACACATCGGTTGTCACGGAGGACGAGTTGGAAATCCCCCTGGAAGCCCAGACCGTCTCCATCTTTGGCCGAAACCATATGCGCGACTCCTGGGATTCCCAGCGCCTGATCGCCCACGAACTGTCCCACCAGTGGTTTGGGAACTCGCTGACCGTGAGCAGCTGGAAAGATATCTGGCTCCACGAAGGTTTCGCCTGCTACGCGGAGTGGCTGTGGTCCGAAGAATCCCGGACCATGACTGTTGCTGCGCGGGCAACGGCTGCATGGAAGAGGCTCGACGCCGGGCCGCAGGATCTGCTGGTGGGCGATCCCGGCCCGGAGCTGATGTTCGATGACCGTGTCTACAAGCGCGGTGCGCTGGCCGTTCATGCGGTGCGAATGGCAGCTGGGGACGAGGCCTTCTTTGGTTTCCTTCAGCACTGGACGGCCACCAACCGGCACAGCTCGGTGTCCACGGACGCGTTCATTGAGGCCGCGGATTCGTTCATTCCAGGCTTTGATGCTGCGTCGATTCTCCGGCCATGGCTCTACGAGGCTGCGCTTCCGCCGCTGCCTTCAGCGCGCTAACCAACGGCCAGAGCGGCGACTAATCCTTCAGGCAGCTCCGCATCGGTGACATCCCGCAGGCCGGGCAGGTCCAACACGTCCAGCTCAGCCGGGTTACGCCGCAGGCCCTCGCCGGTCATCTTCAGCCATGCTTCCTTACGCGCCCAGAGCCGGGCGCGCTGCATGACTCGATCCTGCTCCGGGATGGAGACCAGGAATTCCTTCTCGGCTGCGGTCAAGGCGACGTCGTCGAAGCCGTCGAAGCCAACCCGGCTGACCACTTCAAGGTCCACACCCAGCCGCAGACCCTTCGCTGGACGTACGACGCCGGCCAGCAGCAGCCAGCCCGACGCCCGGGACGCGCTGAGCGCCAGTGGCGCGGGACCGCCGTCGAGCAGGAAACCGGGGCGGCCGTGGTCCTGGCCGGGGCCGCACTGCGGGCAGTGATAGTCCGGGACGAGCCGGGCAGGATCCACGTCGAGCAGCGAGGCGGCGAAGTGCTGCAAGGCCACGCGGCCAGCGACGAATTCTTCACGGTCCTTGGCACTGGTGAAACGGAGTGCGCGTTCCTGGGCAGGTTCCCCGAGCTTTTTGAGGTCGATGCCCGCACCAGGCACATCATCGAGCCTGCGCAGATCAATCACTGGGCTTTGCATCATGCCCCCTCTCACGGCTATGTTCCCAGCGACATGTTACAACAGCTATGGGTGGATTTTCCCCGTCAGCCAAGCTTCAAACGACTCTGCCATCTCCCCGTGTCTATGCCCAAATCGGGCTCCCTCACGAAACGTTGCAGGGCATTCTGCGACGAGGAATTCGAAATGCCGAACACGTGCGATGCCCAGCCTTCGGAACCAGCGACCCGACGACCTGCTGAACAGTCAGCAGCCTTCCGTGCTAGTCATCTCCCCTGAGCGATCGCTCATGCAGGCGCCGTCATAAATTCCCGGACATGCTCGATCGTTAGCCCTAAAGCCGGCCCTGGTCATACTCATCGCGATTTTGCTTAAGTGACATCGAACCTAGAATCGTGACGCGAGAATAGGAATGTTTCTGCACTATCTATTTTGAGTCTTAAAACACCCCTTGATTTATATGCCTTTTTGAAGTTTCCGTTTGAATCTGGACTTTATTCCTGACAAGGAGGTTCGCCCCCTGTACTCTGCAGCTAAACGAAACTAAATGGGCTGGTTGGCTCTACATTCTCAGCCTAAAAGATGAAGCGACTATCTTCCGGAGCTTGTAGCTTCGGATTGCATAAGGGATGACCCTTGTGCGCAACATGGAACAATGATGTTCTAAATGTACAGGGGGACCCGATGATGAAAAACCGCCCTACCGCTGCCAATAAAGATTCCCAATACGATCTTGGCCAAATGCACCAAATCCCGCAGAATCTCAATCAAAAGTCACGCTTAGCCCTGGATGAACTTTTCCACTTAGGCAAATTGGAATTCACCCGAAGATTTGTAAGAGCTGGAAATTCCTTGCTGGCAATTTTGGTCGTAATGATCATGATCATGCTGCCGGCCACCAGCGCCCACGCAGCAACACCAACATTCGGCCACCGCTATCAAAACGGTGTTGGCAACGTCACGGCGTGGCTCAACTACTCCTCCGGAGTCGGCAATTGGGAACACCTCATCAAAGGTGCAGCAAATAACTGGATGTATCCCGGGTGGAGTAATCCCATCTACATCAGCTTCGTCGGTAGCAATATTGGCTCCACCATGGACTTTCATCAACACAATGATGCCTACTTTGGTGGAGGTATGAACGTCTTAGCCTGGACCTCCTTTTTCTCCGCCACCGGCGGCACAATCTACCCCGAGTCGTCCAATTGGACGTATGCAGAGGTACACATAAACAACTCCGTGTATAGCTTGGCCAGCACCAGCAACGAATCAGCTCTCGGGACTACCATCCACGAAATGGGTCACGCTTTCGGACTTGCCCACTACAACAACATTCCTTTCAGCATCATGTGCCAGACAGCCTATGGACGTGTCGCCCAACGAGTGACAGGGGTAGATAACGATGCCATCAACATCCTGTACTGATTCCACTCCAGGACCAACGCTTCGCCCCTGGCGGGCCAGCAGCTCACGCCTCTCCAGCTACAGAATGCAAGGGGGAACACCTACACCATGAACAAACTAAAAGCACCCATCATGATCCTGGCAGTGCTGCTGCTAGGTAACCTGCCGGCATGCGCAGCGGGCATGCCCAACTCCACAAACACGGAGTCCGGTCAGCTCGGTCAGCAGTCGGTTCCACAAAGCTCCAACGACGCCTATGCCAATATTCCAGCCGACCAGATTCGACTTGCCGGGACCGATGTTGATTTTATTTGGGAACCAACGGACCCCCTCTACGGGTTCAACAAGTATCCTATCGTCGCGCGAATTCACGTCGAGTCAATCAGCGATGGACGTACATTCAGCCCCATCACCAATCAGTATGTGTTTCCTCAGACCGTGGGGAAAATGACTGTCCGAGAGGCCTACAAGGGCGACATTGTCCCGGGCGCGCAGGTGAACTATTCGCGGGTTGGCGGAACTGTAACTTACGACGAATACTGGAACAGTCTCAACAAGGCCCAGCAGGAAAAGATCCTGAAACTAAACGGCGGCACGAAGCCTACCGATGCAAAGTTCATCAGGGCAAAGATCACCGACGACGTCGACGTCGAGGCCGGTAAAGAGTATGTCGCCCTACTCATGCCACAAACGGGCCAGGATGGCCAATTGTCAGAATATTCAGTGCAGGGTTACCAGTACGGGCTCAGGGAGGTTAGAGGCAACGGCGCCCAAACCACCGTACTGAACAACGAAACCCATGAATGGGAGCGCCTCGACAGTTTCGTGAAACTTCCGTAGGTGAGGAGGCTGTCGAAGGCCGTTCTTCCATAAAGAGATACCCTCAGACACACAAAGGCTGGGGGTATCTCCATTGCCGTAGCCCCAACGAGCAGTCAATCCTGTCCGTGGCTACGCTGACGAATGCAGTGCCAGCGCCGCCGGCCTTGTATGCTTCACTCCGTCGTTCTCTGTTGCGGGCCAACCTTTATGGATTCCCTGTCTGGGCTTTATGCAGGGCCCTCAGGAACGGCTCCCCCAGTAACTTCCAATCCTCCTCGGACGCTTTCTCGTCGGCGATGTACTCCAGGCATTCATCCACCTCTGTAACTTTCGCCCCAGCAAGCTGCAGCCTTGGCAAACTTTGACAAGTGTTCCCCGCAGCCCTGAAGACGCTGTGGGGAACACTTGTTGGTGGGTTAACTCAACTGGGCTACTTCACCGACGTCAGGTAGTTCGCCAGCGTGGGTGTGATGCGGGTACCCGAGTTGGAGCTGCCGCCGTTGGTGTGGATGGCCATGATGGTGTTGGAGCTGTTGTAGACGGGGGCACCACTCTGGCCACCATAGGTATCCATCTTGTAGTAGACCTTCTCGGTGGTGGTGCTCTCAATGGGGCCGGTCATGGACCACATGGTGCCGAACGCTTTGTCCCCCGGGTAGCCGCGCACCGTTGTGCTGGTGCCATTCAGGCTGGCGGTGGTACCGGTGTAGTTAAGCCAGCCCGTGGTGTTGCCGATGGTGCAGTCGAGTTTGATGACGCCCCAGTCGGCGTTGGTGTTCGCCGAGTCGATCCAGCGCTGGTCCGTCAGGAGTTGTGTGGCGCCGCACGTACCGTAGGGATCGGTTGATCCATTGCGCCCCGGCGCCACTTTGACGCCCCAGGAGTAGTCAGCTGTCGATCCCGTGCCACCCTCATGCACGCAGTGCCCGGCAGTCAGCACGGTGTCATCGGAAATCAGGGCACCGGAGCAGATGTAGCCGCCGTTGAACTCAATCTGCACGATGGAGCGGTTGGGGGCAGCGGTGGTGTTAGTGATGCGGACGCGACCATCCGCACCGATGACTGAGTCCGTGGAGGCGCCGCCGTTCTTGGACGGTGCGGCAATCGTGTATCTGTCTGCCAATGCTGACGCGGCGGAACCGGACGTCTGCGACGGGTCCACTGTGTGCGATACAGGTTGGACCTCGGCGGAGGCTACTTGCGGCGTCGGCTCTGACGCTGTTGCGGCTCCACCAAGCGAGGACGTCAAAGCCATAACTGCAGCCCCGACAAGCAAAGCAACGTTCTGCTTCTTCATGGGTACCTTTCAAGGGACGGCTCTCAATGAACCGTGCGAGGGATGTGATACACATGCTTCACATGTGCATGACAAAACTGTCATACACACGTGAATAGTCTGTCAAGATGCTGGGAGCTCAATCTCAATAAAAAGAAAATCCCCGGAACCATCAGGTCCCGGGGATTTACTCGAACAGGGCGCTTAGCGCTGGACTGCTCCGAAGCGCTCAGCCGCAACAGCAACAGCTGCGGCACGGGCTTCAGAAGCCTCATCCGCCGTCAGCGTGCGGTCGTCAGCACGGAAGCGAAGGCCGAACGCCAATGACTTCTTGCCTTCGTCGATGCCGGGACCCGCGTAGACATCGAACAACGCGACGTCTTCGAGGAGTTCGCCGGCACCTTCACGCAGTGCCGAGAGGACCTGGTCTGCCGGCACGTCCTGCGGGACAACCAAGGCAACGTCCTGCGTCGCTACGGGGAATCCGGAGATGTGCTTGGCCACGATCACGTCAGCGGCAGCTTCGAACAGTGCCTCCACGTTGACCTCAAGTGCCACGGAGCGTGCCGGCATGTCGTGCGCAGCCAGGAGCTTGGGGTGAAGCTCTCCGGCGTAGCCGACGACATCGCCGTTGCGCAGCGCGAGTTGCGCTGCACGACCAGGGTGGAACGCTTGGTGGCTGCCCTGGCTGACAACCAGCTCAACACCCAGGACGTCGGCCATCAGACGGGCAACATCCAAAGCGTCTGCCCAGTCCCAGGCCCGCGGCGCGTGCGTCGCTGCGGCCGGTGAATCATGTCCGGTCAGAACAGCGGCGATGTGCAGCGGCTGGTGCGGGACGCCGTCGTACAGTGCGTCAAGAACCTCATCCGAGGGCTTCACGCCAAGCGGCGGAATGGAATCCGTGCCCAGCGTCTCGCCCGGAAGGAAGACCGAGCCGGCCTCATATAGTGCCAGGTCACGGAAACCGCGCGAGTGGTTGCGGCGGGCGACCTCGATCAGGCCCGGCAGGATGGACGTGCGGAGGAATCCTTGTTCCTCGCTGATGGGGTTAGCCAGCTTCAACGCCGGACGGGCCGCACCTTCAGCGGCCACACCGAAGGTGTCGTTGGCTGCCTTGGAGACGAACGGGTAGGACAGCACCTCGGTGAGCCCCGCATCCGCCAGAGCTTGGACGACGCGGCGCTTCTGCTGCTGGTTGCGGCTCAAGCCACGGCCCGGAGGGGCCACCGGAAGAGTCGAGGGGATGTTGTCGTAACCGACGAGGCGCGCGATTTCCTCGGACAGGTCTTCCTTGGTTTCGAGGTCATTGCGCCAGCTGGGAGCCGTGACCCTGTAACCGGCGGCGGTTTTTTCAACCACAGCGCCAAGGTCCCCAAGGGAAGTGGTGATCTGCTCTTCGGTGAAATCGATGCCGATACGGGCTGCGGCGAACTCTGCCAGCAGGTCAATGGTGACGGCGTCAGGAGCGGTTCCGACGTCGGTCCCGGCCTCATCTGCAGTGCCACCGGCGAGCTCCACCAAGAGATCCACGACGCGCTGGGCAGCAATGTTGGCTACGTGCCAGTCCACCCCGCGCTCGAAGCGCTTGGATGCCTCGGATGGCAGCTTGTGACGACGGCGCGAGCGGGCAATCGACACTTCATCGAAGTGCGCGGCTTCCACCAGGATGTTCGTGGTGGCGTCGGACACCTCAGTGTGCGCACCGCCCATCACCCCGGCGATGCCGATAGCGCCGGAGTCATCGGTGATCAGCAGGTCCTCGACGTCGAGCGTGCGCTCTTTGTCATCAAGGGTGGTGATCTTCTCCCCCGCCACTGCACGGCGTACCACGATGTCGCCCGCGAGCTTGTCGAGGTCGTAGCAGTGGTTCGGCTGGCCGAGCTCAAGCATCACGTAGTTGGAGATGTCCACGGGCAGCGAGATGGAGCGAACGCCGGCCAGGCGAAGGCGGGCTGACATCCACGGCGGCGTGGGACGTGAAGCATCCACGCCCCGGACCGTGCGGGCCACGAAACGGTCGCAGCCGGGCTTGCCGTAGATGGGGGCGTCGTCGTTGAGCTTGACGCCGTAGCCGCCGTGAAGGGAGTCCGGCGCGTTGACCTTCGACGCCGGATCCACGAACGAGGTTCCGGTGGCGTGGGCGTACTCGCGGGCTACACCGCGGATGGAGAACGCGTACCCGCGGTCTGGCGTGACGTTGATTTCGGCTGCCTGGTCATAGAGACCCAGGAGCTCCATCGCGTCAGTGCCGATCTCCGGGTCCAGGCCGATGCGGGACAGGACAAGGATGCCATCGTGGTCATCGCCGATGCCCAGTTCACGGACCGAAGCGATCATGCCCGCGGAAAGGTGACCGTAGGTCTTGCGCGCCGAGATCTGGAAGTTACCGGGCAGGACAGCTCCCGGCAGGGTGACAACCACTTTGTCGCCCTCAACAAAATTGTGGGCACCGCAGATGATGCCCTGCACGCCTGAAGGATCAATGCCCTCGCCTGTGAGCATCTGCTCCTGGCCTTCAGGGACAACGCGGACCTGGCACCAGTTGATGGTCTTGCCGTTGGTCTGCGGTTCCTTGACCAGGCTCAGAACCTGGCCCACCACAACAGGACCCGTCAATTCGTCCGTGGGACGGTGGACATCTTCTTCTTCAAAGCCAACCTTGACCAGGTCAGCCATGACGTCTTCGGCCGTTGCATCGGCCGGTACCTGCGCGAATTCACGCAGCCAGGAAAGTGGGATACGCACTGTTAGATCTCCATCCCGAAGTGCTCGCTGAAACGTACGTCGCCTTCGATCATGTCGCGCATATCGCCGACCTCGTTGCGGAACATGAGCGTGCGCTCAATACCCATACCGAAGGCAAAACCTGAATAGATGTCCGGATCGATACCGGCTGCCCGGAGGACGTTGGGGTTGACCATGCCGCAGCCGCCCCACTCGATCCAGCGCGGACCACCCTTGGCACCGGGGTGCCAGATGTCCAGTTCGGCGGAAGGCTCCGTGAACGGGAAGTAGTTGGGGCGCAGGCGGATGGAGGCTTCGTCGCCGAACATCTGCCGGGCGAAGTGCTCCAGCGTGCCGCGGAGATCCGCCATGCTCAGGTCCTTGTCGATCGCCAGTCCCTCGAACTGGTGGAAGACAGGCGTGTGCGTGGCATCGAGTTCATCGGTGCGGAACACCTTGCCCGGGCACAGCACATAGATGGGAACTTCACGTTCCAGCATGGAGCGGACCTGCACGGGCGAGGTGTGGGTACGCATGAGCAGGTGCGCCTCGGGGGGCTCCACGAAGAACGTGTCCTGCATTTCGCGGGCCGGGTGGTCCGGCTTGAAGTTCAAAGCATCGAAGTTGAACCACTCGGACTCAACTTCGGGCCCTTCGGCAATTTCCCAGCCCATGCCAACAAAGATGTCCGAAACCCGGTCCTGCAAAGTCGACAGCGGGTGGCGGGCGCCTGCACGGCGACGACGCGGCCCGGCCGTCACATCCACGGTTTCTTCCACCAGGATACGGGCGTCATTCTCGGCCTCGAGGACCTCGGTGCGGGCTGCGAGCGCCTGGTTGAGGCGGCCACGGGAGGATCCCATGAGCTTGCCGGCCGCAGCCTTGTGCTCCTTGGCGAGCCCACCGATTTCACGGTTGGCCAGGCTCAGCGGCGACTTCTCGCCGGTGTGGGCGAGGCGGACAGCCTTGAGTTCTTCGAGGGAGGATGCAGCCGAAATTGCGGCAATGGCGTCCTCGACGGCGGCGTTGATGGCGGCTTCATCCAGCGGATTCGGGATGGCAGCGCCTGGCAAAGTGTCAGTCATCTACTGTTCTTAGCTACGAGTAGGGAGCGGCCGGCAAGGCAGGCCTGCAAAACGAAAGGGCAGTGCTCGCCGCGGACGGCAGGCACTACCCTTCAGTCTAGTTGAACGGCACGGACGGGATTTAACCCACCGGAACACGTCCCGCTATGTGAAACTTTCGACGGCGGCAATCCCCTAGGCGCCCGACGGCGGTGCGGTGGGCGGCGGCGGCGACTGGCCGTCGTCGTGGTCCTGAACGGGCTGCTGGGGCGGCTGCGGCCCTTGCGCTGGCGGCGCGCCCGGCGTGTAACCCTGCCCGGCCCAATCTTGCCGGGGTGCCTGGGAGGGCGGCTGGGGGTAGGAATCCTGTTGAACTGGATGCTGGTAAGTTTCCTGCCCCGGTTGGGGTGCATTGCTCTGCTGTCCATACGGTGCTGCGCCGGCGAGCGCCGGTTGCGCGGACTTCCTGCGCAACAGCACGAACAGCAGCACTAATGCTGCTGCGATGACCAGCAAAGCCACCAGCGTCCAGATGATCCACATCGGCACGCCCGCGTTGGCTTCAGCTTTGGCCTGGACCACCGTCTCGTTAATGGAGAGCATGTCGAACGTTGCCGTGTTGCCATCGACGGTGGCGCCCTTTGCCTCCACTACCTTGCCCGGGAACGTGAACTTGACGGAGGCTTCGTCAAACATGGACTTGGCCATGCTGGAAGCCTGGGGGTCGCTGCTGTCGGCGCCGGTCACTCCGCCCATGGAGAGGACATAGAAGTCCCCTTCCTTCTTCAGCTCGAAGGGGTTCTCCGAACTGGAAGACTCAGCGAGCTTGGACGGGTCAAGGTTGGCCGCGGTGATCCGCTTGCCTTTGTATTTTTCGTCTTCGTAGTCCACCACCGTGGCACCGTCGGGGATATCCATCTGCTGGCTGCCACTGCCATTGGACTCCATGAACTCGTCGAAGGACTTCTCGCCCAGCACGGATTTCTGGATGGCGTAGACAACCTCGTAGTCCACGCTCTTTTCATTGTTGACCTTCACGGACATGTTGAGCTTGACGCAACCGGTCAGTGCAACCATCACCGCAAGCAGGACACCGACGACGCCCAAGGCGCGTTTCGCGTTCATTGATCCTCTTCCCCCATATTCATTCCCCTGCACCGGCGGGTGCCCGATCAGCGTATCCTCGCCGCCCGCGCCGTGCCATAGGCGAGGGGTCTAGCATTGCTTCATGACTCCCGCGCAACGCCTACGGCAGGTCGCAAACGTCCTGAACCTGTCCACGCTGCTGGGGCTCGGTGTCGCCACCGCCGCCCGGACTACGGTGTCCCGAGGGCCCCGCGGACTTCTGATCGCCGCCGGGTACGACTGGAAACTCCCCCACGCAGGAGCTTTCACGCTGGGGAACGTCGTCATCTACCGCGCACCCCACGGGGTAGCTGGCAGCAACGCTGTACTGCTGGGGCACGAGGAACGCCACAGCACCCAATACGCGTACTGCCTGGGCTTGCCGTTCCTTGCCCTCTATGGAGTCGCCGCTGGCTGGTCAATGCTCCGCAGCGGCAATCCGGCGTCGGGCAACTTCTTTGAGCGCCAGGCAGGGCTCGCGGCAGGCGGATACATTGACATTGACCACCATCGGCGGGACCGACCTGCCGGCAACGGAATCGAGGCCTCATGAAACGAACCATCACTGTTACCGGGACTGCGAGCGCCAAGGCTGTTCCGGACCTGGTCACGTTGATGCTCGGCGTGGAGACGCGCCGGGACACAGCAGCGAAAGCCTACGACGACGCCGGAAAGGCGGCCGGCGCTGTCGCTGCCAGTCTGCGATTGGCAGGCGTCACCGACGTCGACCTGAGGACCAGCGGCCTGAACCTGCGCGCCGATCTGGTCTGGGTGGAAGGGCAGGGCCAAAAGGTGACGGCCTATGTGGCCTCGACCACCCTGCACGTGGGAATTCGTTCGCATGCGGATGCTCCAGCGGCTATAGCGGCCGCAGTTGCGGCCGGTGGAGACGACATCAGGATCAACAGCATCGAGCAAGGCTTCGCCGATGCAACGCAGGTCACGGCCCAGGCGCAGGAAGGGGCGTGGCAGGACGCCCTTGCGCGTGCCGAACAGTACGCATCACTGGCCTCTGCGCGGTTGGGGCAGGTGAAGTCCATTTCCCAGGAGCCTGTGCATGGCACCCCCATCCCCCTGGGCGGGATGGTCAGGGCGTCCTTCTCCGCTGAAGCCCTGCCCGTTGAGGCAGGAGAGTCCTCCGTATCGGCCAGCGTCACGGTGGAATGGGAACTTCTCTAGTGGATGGCGCCGGCACTCAATTTAGCGTCAGCCTGGGTCCGTAGGGCTGTCCGGACGACGACGGCGAGACCCTCCGCCATGGATTCCAACGGCATGGATGGCGTGTCACCTTCCGTTGACACCTGCTCTGGCAGGTACGGAACATGCACGAACCCGCCGCGAACCGATGGCCGTGACGCGAGGAAATGCATCAAGGCGTAGAAGATGTGGTTGCACACGTACGTTCCGGCAGACTGCGAGACCTCGGCCTTGATTCCCGCGATCCGGAGGTCCCGCAGTGCAGCCTTAATGGGCAGTGTCGCGAAGTACGCTACCGGGCCGCCGGGGACCACTTCCTCATCAACAGGTTTCCGGCCTTTGTTGTCGGGGATCCGCGCGTCATCGATGTTGATGGCCACACGTTCCAGGGATATCCGTGAACGGCCGCCGGCCAAGCCTGCACAGATCACAAGGTCCGGGTTGAAGGTGCCTATGGCCTGGCTAAGGGTAGCGGCCGACTCACCAAAGACGCACGGCAACTCCAGGGCTTCGACGTCGAGGCCTTCGGCCCTGAGGATGTCCCGCGCACGGCGCACGGCGAGCCAGGAAGGATTGATGTCCTCATTCCCGAACGGTTCAAAGCCAGTCAGCAGGATCATGGGCCCAACCTTAGCAACGCCCGACTGCACGCTTCGGCAATCTTCCCATGGGGTCCTTGACAATCATTCGAACATACATTCGAATGGAGTTCATGAGATGGGACGCACAAGCACTTTCACCAACGCGTGGACCGGCGTCCGGAACCAGCAGCAATCCGGCTCCCGGCCCTGCCCCGGCCGTGGACGCCCTGTTGCCGCTGTCCGGGCTTGTGCGTTCCATCTCGACACCCGAATTCTCCGGAGTCACCTTCCATGAGGTCACCGCAAAGTCAGTGCTCAACAAGGTGCCTTCGGGCTCCACCATGCCTTTCGAATGGACCGTAAATCCGTACCGCGGATGCAGCCATGCCTGCGTCTACTGCTTCGCCCGCAAGAGCCACACGTACTTGGAGTTCGACGCCGGGCGGGACTTCGACTCGCAAGTGGTGGTCAAGATCAACGCAGCCGAAGTGCTCCGCAAGGAACTTGCCAAACCGTCCTGGGAACGGCATCAGGTGGCGCTGGGAACCAATACAGACCCGTACCAACGGGCCGAGGGCCGCTACGCGCTCATGCCCGGAATCATCCAGGCACTGGCCGATTCCGGCACCCCGTTCTCCATCCTGACCAAGGGGACCCTTCTGGCCCGGGACATTCCCCTGCTCAAGCACGCTGCGACCATGGTCCCTGTGGACCTCGGAATCTCGCTGGCCATGACCAATGAGGAGCTTGCCGAACTGGTCGAACCCGGCACCCCTTCTCCGAGGGCCCGGCTCAAACTCATCTCCCGGCTCCGGGATGCCGGCCTCGGCTGCGGCGTCATGGCGATGCCCATCCTGCCGTGGCTGACAGACTCGGATGAGGCCCTTGATTCGTTGTTCAGCGAACTTGCGAAAGCCGGCGCTACGGGCGTCACGGCCGGCGCACTGTACCTCAAGCCAGGGACGCGGGAGTGGTACATGCAGTGGCTGGCAACCCAGCACCCCGAACTCGTGGGCAAGTACCGCCGCCTCTACGGCCAAGGCTCCTACGTCTCCAAGGAATACAGCACCTGGCTGACCAGCCGTATCAGTCACTTCAAAGCGAAGTACGGCTACACCAGGACCTCAGGATTCAGCCACCGCAATGCCCGCCCTGCCCAGGCATCCGCAGCCACCCCTGCGGTCGGCAGTGCTCCCCTGCCTGGACAGCAGCCGCTCTTCTGAGGGCCGCGGCCGCGCAGAGTCGACCCGGACAAGACGAACCCGGACAAGACAGGGCAGCACTTGCCTGCTCCGCTCTTAGGCGGGCGCGACTACCCGTTCCAACAAAGCCCGGACAATCGGGAAGTCCGCCGGAATCCAGGGAAGCCTGAGAGCTTCATCACTGTCCAATACTGAGACCCACCGCAGTTCGTCGTGATCTTCCAACGGAGCGGGCTCGCCAGCGGTGGTTTCGGCGAACCAAACACGCATGGCTGCACGGTCGTTAAGGACCCACCCGCCCGGGTGGCCAGACTCCAACTCAGGCCCCAGCCGAACTTCTATACCCAGTTCTTCTGCGAGTTCGCGGTGCAGGGCCGCCTCCGCAGTCTCCCCGGCTTCCACCTTGCCGCCAGGGAATTCCCACATACCGGCAAATTGGGGCGGTGCTGAGCGGCGCGCAGCCAAAAGGCGAGTGGGGGCTTCAAGGGAGTCGACGACAGCAGCGCCAACGACATTTATCAATGCAGTCACCGGACCAGTCTATTGGCGCCCGGAATGATGGGCATCGTCACACTGCGACGCCAATGACGAGCCGCGGGACTAAACTTGTTATCGGATTTTTCTCCGCATTCCCCAAGCTCACAAGGCACCCTCAAGAAGCAGGCTTATGACTACCACCGTGTCCCCACCCGCCACCGCCACAACAGGAAAGCGCCACCTTGGCCTGGCCATCCTGGCATTGGCCATGGGTGGGTTTGCCATTGGTACCACCGAGTTCGCCATGATGGGGCTGCTGAAGGAAATCGAGGACGGGCTCGGCATCAGCACTCCCGAGGCCGGAAACCTCATCTCGGCCTACGCCCTCGGCGTGGTCATCGGCGCGCCGATCTTCGCCGCTTTCGGGGCGAAGCTCCCCAAGAAGCACCTTGCGTTGGGTCTCATGCTGTTCCTCTCGCTGGCCAACCTGACATCCTTCATCGCCCCCGACTACGGCTTCATGCTGCTCTCCCGCTTCGCATCGGGCCTTCCGCACGGAGCCTTCTTCGGGGTAGCAGCCGTGATCGCGGCCGGCCTTGTGGCCCCAACCAAGCGGGGTTGGGCGATCTCCATGGTGATGGCAGGACTGACCGTCTCCAACGTCATTGGCGTGCCCTTGGCCACCTGGGTTGGGCAGACATTCGGGTGGCGGCTGCTCTTCATCATTGTCGGCGCCATCGGGCTGCTGACCGTTGCCATGGTGTGGAAGTTCGTTCCCTTCCAAGCGGCCCACCCCGATGCCAGCATCCGGCGGGAACTCGGAGCGCTTAAGCGTCTTCAGGTATGGCTTGCCTTGCTGATCGGCATCATCGGATTCGGCGGGTTCTTTGCCGTCTACACCTACATCGCCCACACCATGACGTCCGTGGCGGGTATTCCCGAAAGCCTCATCCCTGCAGTGGTGGCCCTCTACGGACTCGGCATGGTGGTGGGCAACATCATCGGCGGGCGCATCGCCGACAGATCCGTCATGGGCACCATCTACTGGGTCATGCCGGGAATCGCCGTCGCCCTGGTGGTCTACGCCATAGCTGCGCATTGGGCCTGGGCGGCTTTCATCATGGCCTTCGTTGTTGGAGGAGTCGGTTCGATGCTGACCCCTGCGTTGCAAACCCGCCTCTTGGACGCTGCCCCGGGTGCCGCCTCCCTCGCGTCTTCACTGAACCACTCAGCCCTGAACATCGCCAACGCCCTCGGCGCCTTCCTGGGTGGCACTGTCATCGCCTGGGGCTGGGGTTACGTGGCTCCTGCCCTCGTGGGCGCGGTGCTGGCCATCCTGGGCCTTGGAGTGGCCCTGTTGAGCGGCCTGCTGGAACGCAAACGACCACTTGCCACCTGATAAGGACATCAGCAGCGGCTCGAACCAATTGTTAACGCAGATGGGCTCCGCGAAAGCGGAGCCCATCTGCGTTTAACTCTGTAAAGCGGTCAGCCTAAACCTGCGGGGCCTGGACCCGTTCGATGTCCGGTTCGAGGTAGATGACCCGCGCTATCGGAACAGCTACCCGGATCCTCTGCTCGGCGTCGTCGATTCCCTTGGCGATCTCCTCGCCCGTTTCGGAAGCCTCCATTGAGATCTTCGCAGCCACCAGCAGCTCCTCCGGCCCAAGGTGCAGGGTCTTGAGGTGGATGATCCGGGTGCCGTCGGCCTCCAAGGCGGTGGTGATGCTCTGGACATCCTCCTTGGTGGCGGACTCCCCCAGCAGCAACGACTTGGTTTCCAGGGCAAGAACCACAGCGATGGCAACCAGCAGGAGGCCGATCATGGCGGTGCCGAGGGCATCCCACATGCCGTCGCCGGTGATAAGAGTCATGCTGACGCCGAAGAGGGCGAACACCAGGCCGAGGAGCGCACCAAAGTCTTCCAGGAGGATCACCGGAAGTTCGGGCTGCTTGGCGTTACGGATGAACTTTACCCATGACTGCTGGCCACGGACATGGTTCGACTCGATGATCGCCGTGCGGAACGAGAAGGACTCGGCAATAATGGCGCCGACCAGGACCGCCAGGGGGACCCACCAGAAGGCACCTTCAATGCCGTGCGGGTGCTGGAACTTTTCCCAGGCCTCGTACAGCGCGAACAGGCCACCAACGCTGAAAAGCACGATCGAGACGATGAACGCGTAGATATACCGCTCGCGGCCATAGCCGAACGGGTGCTCCGGGCTGGCGGCGCGCTTGGCGCGTTTGCCGCCTACCAGCAGCAGGATCTGGTTGCCGGAGTCGGCCACCGAGTGGATGGCTTCAGCAAGCATGGACGATGACGCCGTCAGGAAGAATGCAATGAACTTCAATACAGCGATGGTCAAATTCGCGGCGAGGGCCGCCACAATCGCTTTGGTACCGCCACCTGCAGCCACGAAAGCTTCACCTCTTCGGGTTTGGGAAAGTATGGAATGGGCCAAGAAGAGTCGTCATCGTCTGATCTTGCAAGCAATACCGTACCCGGCGGCGCGCTGTTTACGCATTCCCCACTCTGGCGCCCTGCTGGGAACGGGCACTGGCGTAGAGGCACACAGTGGCCGCCGTGCCCAGATTCAGGCTCTCAGCCGCTCCGTAGACCGGAACAGCGACACGATGATCAGCAAGTGACAGTTCGGCGTCGGACAACCCCTGGGCCTCATTGCCGAACAGCCACACTGTGGGCGCCTCCAGCGCGTACTCAGAGGCCACGGAATCATTCCCGAGCCTACGGGCAGCATTCTCGTCCTGGAGCCTGTCCAGGTTGACCGTCCCATAACCGTCCGCGGCCAGAACGCCGATACCGCGCTGCCTGCAGCGCTCCACCAAGTCCTCAACGTCGGCACCAAGTACTACCGGGAGGTGGAAGAGGGACCCAGCGGTCGAACGAACTGCCTTCGGGTTGTAGATGTCTACGCTCGAGCCGGTCAAGACCACGGCATCGGCTCCGGCAGCGTCAGCTGCGCGCAGGACGGTGCCGGCGTTGCCGGGGTCCCGCACCTGGCACATGACCGCGATCAAGCGCGGAGCGGCGTCGAGCACTGACTCCAGGCTCACGTCCACAAAACTGCACACGGCCACAATCCCCTGCGGATTGACCGTGTCCGCCATGGCGGCCAGCACTTCGTCGCTGGCCAGACGGAGCGGCGTTCCCTGCGCGAGGTCGGCAAGTTCGGGAAGACGGTCAAGGCAAGCTTCGCTGGCAAAGACTTCATGCACGACGGCGGGACCACCCGCCGCGGTGCGCTCACGGTGCAGGCTCAACGCCTCGCGCACCGCCTGCGGACCCTCCGCCAGGAAGCGTCCGCGCTTTAAACGCGCCGGGCGCCCGGCAAGCTTGGCGACGTCCCTCACCCGATCAGCTCGGGGGTTGGTCATCGGAAAGTCTTGCGGGCGCCCGGTTTCGTTCATATAAAGAACTTTAGTGGCAGTTGCGACTAGTTCTTGATCTGCTGGCGGGCTTCGCCGCCGGCCGGCTCGAAACCGGCAGCCTTTGCAGCCTCAACGGTGGAGAACCAGTATTCAGCAGCGGTGGTGTTGTACCAGGTGGAACCCGGAACGTGGTACTTCTTGGACTCGGCGTTGCCCTTGATGGCGTAGCCTTCCGGAGCCTCGTCGCCATCGGCAGCAACTGCGCCGTCGATTGCCGGCTTCTCGGAAACGACAGCCTTGACAGCCGTTGCCGTAGCGGCTGCCGGAGCAACCTTTGCAGCCTTCGGAGCAGCCTCAGCCTTGGCGGCCGGAGCGGACGTGTCAGCCGGGAGTGCAGCCTTGGCAACGTTCACCAGAGCGGCGAAAGCGTTGGCGTCAGAGACAGCCAGCTCTGCCAGCATGCGGCGGTCAACCTCAACCTCAGCGGCCTTCAGGCCCTGGATCAGACGGTTGTAGGTGAGGCCGTTGGCGCGGGATGCAGCGTTGATTCGCTGGATCCAGAGGCGACGGAAGTCGCCCTTCTTCTTGCGGCGGTCGCCGTAGCTGTACACAAACGAGTGCAGCAGCTGCTCTTTGGCCTTGCGGTACAGGCGCGAACGCTGACCGCGGTAACCCTTGGCGCGTTCGAGGACAACCCGGCGCTTCTTGTGGGCGTTTACCGCCCGCTTCACACGTGCCACGTGCGTACTCCTTCAGAAATCTTTATCCCAAGCTGCTACTGCCGGGAACCCGGCCGGCCTGAGAAGGCTTTTGGTGTAGTCGGCCACTGCCGGATGGCAGCAACCAAAGAACTTGGAACTTAGACGCCGAGCATCTTCTTGATGACCTTGGCATCGCCCTTGAAGACGAGCTTGTCGCCGGCGAGGCGACGGGTCAGCCTGGAGGACTTGTGCTCCAGGTAGTGACGGCGGTTGGCCTGCTGACGCTTCAGCTTGCCGGTACCGGTCAGCTTGAAGCGCTTCTTAGCACCGCTGTGGGTCTTCATCTTCGGCATGGGAACCGATCTCCTTACGTATCCACGGACGAGTCCGCGATTCTTTCGCGCAGCCGGCCTACGAGGGCCGGCGTGCTGGTTGCTTGCCGGTGGAGGCGGGGCCTCCGCGGCGTTGAACTAGTTGGTCTTGCGTGATGCAGGCTTCGGGGGGGGGGGGGGGGGGGGGGGGGGGGGGGCGCCGGGGGGGCTCTTCCTTGGGGGGCGGGGGGCCGGCCGGGGCGCGGGGGGGCGGGGGCCCCCCCGGGCCGGGCTGCCGGCTTGGGAGCTGCCGGCTTGGCTACGGGCCTCGGAGCCGCAGGAACTGCGGGCTTCGGAGTTGCCGGAACCACAGGCTTCGGAGTCTCGGCCGGGGCAGCCTTGGCAACCGGAGCCTCAGCAGCCTTGACCGGTGCAGCCTTGGGAGCAGCCGGGACCTCAGCGGCCTTGGCCGGTGCAGCCTTGGGAGCCGGGGCTTCCTTGACTACGGGCGCTTCTTCGACAACAGGAGCTTCTTCGACGACAGGCGCCGGAGCTTCTTCTGCAACAGCAGCCTCTTCGACCGCCGCTTCCTCTTCAGCTGCCGGGGTTTCTTCAACAACCGGAGCTTCATCAGCCACGGCTGCTTCAACCTCGGGGGCCTCCACAGTTTCCTGCTTGGTCTCTTCTTCGCCAGCCAGCAGGCCGGCCGGAAGAAGGTCACCCAGGGTCTGCGTCAAGGGAGCCTGGTCACCAGTGGTGTCCACCCGTCCCGATGCCTTGGCTTCATTCTGGGCCTTGGCTTCGGCACGCTGGGCCGCACGGCGGGCTTCAGCCTTCGCTTCAGCCTTGTTCTTCAAAGGACCGATCACCATGACCATGTTGCGGCCATCGATGCGCGGGCTGGACTCGACGATGCCAACCTCGGCAACGTCTTCAGCAAACTTCTGGAGCAGGCGGATGCCCATTTCGGGACGCTGCTGCTCACGGCCGCGGAACTGGATCATGGCTTTGACCTTGTCACCGGCACCGAGGAAGCGAAGTGCGTGGCCGCGCTTGGTTTCGTAGTCGTGCTTGTCGATCTTGAGGCGGAAGCGAATTTCCTTCAGAACCGTGTTGGTCTGGTTCTTGCGGGCTTCGCGGGCCTTGACTGCGGCTTCGTACTTGTACTTGCCGAAGTCCATCAACTTGCAAACAGGAGGCTTAGCCTGCGGGGCAACTTCAACGAGATCGAGATCGGATTCGGCAGCAAGACGCAGTGCGTCCTCGATGCGGACAATTCCTACCTGTTCGCCGGCAGGGCCGACCAACCGCACCTCGGGGACGCGGATACGCTCATTGATTCTTGGCTCGCTAATGTTAAAGCTCCTGTGGTTGTGGTAATTTCACCGGCAAATAGAGAAGGCCCCCAATTGCTGGTGCAATCGAAGGCCTCAACGGTCGGCTGACTCCCCTTGCGGGAAGTACGCACTCTGCGTGGCTGTGCCACCCAAGTGTCCGACCAGGTACCCGGCAACCTCTTGTCCCGAAAGGGATCACGTCCCTGAAGGGAAACGGCTGACGCGGGTGGGAGAGAACTCCGCTTGCAAACTGAAAGACAATTCTACAGAAACAACCCGCCAAGCGCACATTGCACGCGGCGGGAGCATTACTGCTGATGTTCACTGTGATTGATCACTGTGAATAACGACTTCCAGTCGGTCTGTGACAAGCTTACCAGTATGAGCACTGAAGACAGCAATTCCCGCAACTCCTACAGCGAAGACGCCGATCCTGCCGCCGACACGGGGGTTTCCCAGCAGATCCGCGACATCGCTGAAGTTCCCGCCGTGGAAGTCATCACCACCGGCGCCGTTCACCTGATGAGTGCTGCTGCCGTCAAGGTAGGCCTGGCGGATGATCCCAACGCCGAGGACCTCAAAGACCTCGACGAAGCCCGCAAGTTGATCACGGCCCTCGCCGGCCTGGTCTCCGCTGCCGCCCCGGAAATCGGCTCCCAGCACGCCGGTCCATTGCGCGACGGCCTCCGCTCACTGCAGCTCGCCTTCCGCGAAGCCTCGCTCATTCCGGATGCACCAGGCAAGGGCCCGGGCGAAAAGTTCACCGGTCCGGTGAACTAGCGCCAACTGCCGAAAGAATCAAACGACGGGGGGGGGGGGGGCCCCCACCGCGCCCCCCCCCCCCCACCACCCCACCCCCCCCCCCCCCCCCCCCCCCCCCCCCCCCCCCCCCCCCCCCCCCCCCCCGTCGTGTTTTCCACCAGTTTGCCGAGTCAGACGCGGGCGGCCCGTCGACGCATGGACGTAAGTACCAGGCCCGCGATACAGAGGACGACGCCAGCTGAGCCGATGGCCGCGAAGCCAGCGGAAGGACCCACGGCGTCGATGAAAACACCTGCCAAGGGGGCGCCCAGCGCGACGCCGGCCGTCAGGGCCGAGCCATACCAGCCCATGGCTTCGCCTCGGCGTTCCTCGTCCACGAGGTCGGCAACCTTCTCCGACGATGCGGACAAGACGGGTGCGCACAACAGGCCCGGCAGAAGCGACAGGAAAGCCAAGGTCCAGGTATCTTGTGCGAAGCCCATGGGAATAGTCAGTGCGGCCATGCCCAACAGCAACAGCATGGGCGAAATCGAACGCTTCATGGATCCGTAGATGAGTCCGCCCACCACGGACGCGGCACACCAGAAGAAGAACACGATGCCAATTTCATTCTCGTGCCCACCACGCTCCAGCAGCCCAACGATGCTCACGTCCGACCCACTGAGCACCATGCCCGATCCCGCGGCCACCGCGAACAATGCGGCCACGGATACTGTGAACCAGGTGAAATTCCTCGCGACGCGGTCACGGAGCGCTGAACCGCGCGAGGTATTCGAGGCCATCTCCGAGGCCGCCTCCTGGACATGGGCCGGCGCGGAAGCCACCATCGCCGCTTCAGCCGCAACCAGGTCTGCCGCAGCCCGCTCAGCGGACTCTTGCGGCGTGCAGGCCACGTCACTTCGCGTGGGCGGGTTGAACCACATCAGGAACAGCCCCGCCACGGAGACCGAAATGCCCACCGCTGTCAGGCCGATCGCAGAGAAACCGCTGGTGGCAACGATCGCACCAACAGCCGGGCCAATCATGAACACAAGTTCCGTTGCGATGGAATCGAGGGCGAACGCCGAACGCCGCTGCTCCCCCTCCACCATGACACCCAACGACTGACGCACAACACTGAAGATCGGCAAGGTGAAGAGCCCGCCGACGAAGACCAGCGGCAGCAGCCACTCATACGAGACGTGCGGAACGATGGACCAGATCACGGTTTCAGAGACGACCGACGGGATCAGGGCCTTCCTCAGGCCTACCGTGTCCACTCGTCGACCACGCCATGGCGCGCCCAGGGCGATGCCGATCGTCATCACAGCTGCCGCTGCACCAGCGGCGGCGTAGCCCTGGCCCAGGGTTAGAACGATGTGCAACGTCAGGAGCACGCCCGCCGCGGAATGCGGGATGCGCGCGATCATGCCCACCACCAACAGGCGCCTGACAGGGCGGATGGACAGCATCTCTTTGTAGAGAGCGAAGTTCACTGGCAAATCCTCTTGTTCCCCCGGGGCAGACCGGGGAACCGGAACTGCCGTTAGTGCTGCCCAGGCTCCTGCGCCGCACGCTGCAATTTAACTTCAATGGAGTCAACGCCTTCAGCGAAGGAATCCATCCGAGCCCACGCCTCGTTGAGTTGGCCAACCAACGATTGCACAGCCACGGCATCCAGTCCGTCTTCGAGGAAGAGCACCACCCGCAGCTCCGGGCCAGACCCACCACCGGAGACCGTGCGGCCGTCAGCCGTCAAGGACGCAACGCCGGCGCCCGGTTGGGTCTCCAGCCGACGGACAGTCCGGAAGGCTGACACCGTGGAAGCGAGAGCAGCCTCCAGTTGATCATCAAGGTATGACGGCGTCCAGTCCCGCTGTTGGGCGAGTGCCCACATTGCCGGGCGACGAACCACGAAGGTGAAGTCCGAGCCGGGATCCAGAACCAACAACTGCGCGCCTTCGGAGACAGCTGAAAGGGCCGCACGGGCCGCGTAAACGGCCACGGGACGGGCATCGCTGTGCCACGCTTCGAGGGCTGCGGCCGAGGTGAAGACAGGCATGGCCTTACGGCCGTCGGGCGCCGTGAGTGTGACCAAAGCCATATCGGCCTGCTTGTCAGCATGCAGTCCGTCAACGCCGTCGGCTTCCTCGGCGAGCTGGGCGACAACCGGAACAAAAACCCGCGCCGTGGCGAGTGAGGCTACTACTTCGGCCTCGCCTCCGGTCCCGTTGACCAGCCCGGCAATGGCGGCGAGGTAACCGGCGTCCGCCGTCCCGTCGTCGTCCTCGAAGTTATGGATCTTTGCGTCGTCTCCCGTCAGGCTCCGGCCTGCCCACGGTTGCCCGGCAGAGTCAGTCGCTCCCCCGGCACCGGCCAACGCTGCGGCGATGTGGCCCGGCAGGTTCCGGCTGCCGGCGCCATAGTGGCCGTGGCTTCCGTGCGGGTGTCCGGCGTCGTGGGACATCAGCGGCGACCGGCAACGTCCAGGGCTTCGGGCAGGGTGAAGGCACCGGCATAAAGAGCCTTGCCCACGATCGCGCCCTCCACGCCCATTGGGACAAGTTCACGCAGGACCCGGAGATCCTCAAGGCTTGAAATTCCCCCCGAGGCCACAACAGGCTTTCCGGTCTTCTCCACCATCTGGCGCAGCAGTTCCACGTTCGGTCCCTGCAAGGTGCCGTCCTTAGTGACGTCAGTGACGACGTAGCGGGCGCAGCCGGCATCCTCAAGGCGGGCCAGGACCTCCCAGAGGTCCCCGCCTTCCTTCGTCCAGCCACGACCGGCGAGCGTAGTACCGCGGACATCAAGACCAACGGCGATCTTGTCACCGAAGCGGTCGATGGCCCTGCGGGTCCATTCGGGGTTCTCCAACGCTGCCGTGCCGAGATTCACGCGTGCAACGCCAAGGTCCAGGGCACGCTCCAGTGATTCGTCATCGCGCAAACCGCCGGACAGTTCCACCTTCACGTTCAACTGTGAGACAACCTCACTGATGAGGTCGGCATTGTTGCCACGACCGAAAGCGGCGTCAAGGTCCACCATATGAACCCATTCGGCGCCTGCGTTCTGCCAGTTCAGCGCTGCTTCCAGCGGTGTTCCATAGCTGGTTTCCGAGCCGGCTTCTCCTTGCAGGAGGCGGACTGCCTGGCCATCAACAATATCGACGGCGGGCAGGAGTTCCAGAACGGACTGGGAGGAGGTGGTCATGTGGGTCCTTGGAGTTCGAGGGTGGCGCGGTTATTCGAGTGACCGGTTCAGGTACCGGGCAGCGTCAAGAGATAGGCGGCCAGCAGGGACATGCCCGCCAGCACGTAGAAGGAGATGGAAACCCAGCGGGGCTTCTTCTGCTGATGGAAGGAAATGCCGCCACCCACCAGCACACCGGCGAGGCCCATGAGGACAACAGACCACATCTAGGCGGCACCGCTTCCGGATGCTGCCACACCTGGCGTGCCGGACTTTTTCAGCCCGTCCACCCAGTTCCGCAGCAGCCGCGCCCCGGCGTCCCCTGATTTCTCGGGGTGGAACTGCGTTGCGCACAGCGGGCCGTTTTCGACTGCAGCAATGAAGCGTGCACCGTGCTCGGACCACGTCACCTGGGGCGGGGCCATGCGGGGCTGCACAACATCGAAGTTCCATTCCTGGACACCGTAGGAGTGCACAAAATAGAAGCGCTCCTGCTCCACCCCGGCGAAAAGCTTGGAACCTTCGGGAACGTCCACGGTGTTCCAACCCATGTGCGGGACAACCGGAGCAGGCAGCAACTCCACTTTGCCTGGCCACTCTGCCATGCCTTCAGATTCAGTGCCGTGCTCAACCCCGGCCTCGAAAAGGACCTGCAAGCCGACACAGATGGCCAGCACAGGGCGCCCGCCGGCCACCCGGCGACCGATCATGCGGATCGCATCCACGGCCTTAAGTTCCTTCATGACGGTCTCGAACGCGCCCACCCCGGGAACGACGAGTCCGTCGGCGTTGAGGACGTCTTCCGGCTTGGAACTCAGCACTACGTGGGCACCGGCACGCTCAAGTGCCCGGACAGCGGACCGAACATTGCCCGAACCGTAATCGAGCACGGTGACAGTTGGCTTGCCTTCCGGCGACTCGGGCCTCACCGAAGCGATGGTGTCGGCCACCGCGCCGTCCTTGAGGACCTGGCCGCTCACAGTGCCCCCTTTGTGGAGGGGATGCCCTCGACCCGGGGGTCGGATTCCACCGCTGCACGGAGTGCCCGCGCAAAAGCCTTGAACTGTGCTTCCACAATGTGGTGCGGATCGCGGCCCGCCAGCACGTTCATGTGCAGGCAGATTCCGGCGTGCAAGGTGATGGCTTCAAAAACGTGGCGCGTCAAAGACCCAGTGAAGTGGCCACCAATGAGGTGGTATTCCTGGCCCGCGGGCTCGCCGCCGTGCACCAGGTAGGGCCGACCGGAAACATCCACGACGGCGTGGGCCAGGGCCTCATCCAAGGGAACCGTAGCTTCGCCAAAGCGGCGAATGCCGGCCTTGTTGCCCAAAGCAGTGCGCAGGACTTCGCCGAACGTAATGGCCACGTCTTCCACCGTGTGGTGGGCATCGATGTGGGTATCGCCAGTGGCCTTGACGGTCATGTCAATCAACGAGTGCTTGCACAGCGCGGTCAACATGTGGTCATAGAAAGGCACAGAGGTGCTGATGTCCGAGACACCGGACCCGTCCAGGTTGATCTCCACCAGGACGGAGGATTCACTGGTGGTGCGCTCCATGCGCGCGGTGCGGGCAGCGGACGGCGTGGCGCCGGTTTCGCTCATTGGGACGTCCTTATACACGAAGAGTGGGTTGGGTCTATGGACAAGTTTAGGCGCGCTGTGGCGGCTGGCCGTCCAGCAGCGCTTCCAGCGCCTCAAGGAAGGCCGTGGTTTCCGGCTCGGTCCCTGCGGTGACCCGCAAGTGTCCGGGAATGCCGACGTCGCGAACCAGCACACCCGCGTCAAGCAGGCCTTGCCAGATGGCGTGCGGGTTCTCGAGCCCGCCGAAGAACACATAGTTGGAGTCTGAGGCTGAAGGCTTGAGACCCATGCGCAGGAGTTCGGTCACGATGCGGTCGCGTTGGACCTTGATGTCCTCGACGTCGGCCATGAGGGCCTCGCGGTGGTTGAGGGCCGCCAGGGCAGTTGCCTGAGTAACAGCCGACAGGTGATACGGGAGGCGGACCAACCTGATGGCGTCTGTAACCTCGGGTGCTGCGGCCATATAGCCCAGCCGGGCGCCCGCGAGGGCGAAGGCCTTGCTCATGGTGCGGGAAACGATCAGGCGCTCGCGCCCGGGCAGCAAGGTCAGGGCACTTGGCGTGTTGTCGTGGGCGAACTCGTGATAGGCCTCGTCGACGATCACGATGGCCTGGCTGGCTTCCCCGGCCTCGTAAACGGCCTCAACAACTTCCAGGCCCAGGCCTGTTCCGGTGGGGTTGTTGGGCGAGCACAGGAACACAATGTTGGCTCCTGTTTCACGAACCTGCGCTGCCGCCGACGCCGCATCCAAGCCGTAATCCTCTGCCCGGACTCCGCGTACGTATTCGGTATCCGTGCCACTGGCCAGCAGGGGGTACATCGAATACGTGGGCGGGAATCCGAGTGCCTTCCGACCGGGTCCGCCGAATGCTTGGAGGATCTGCTGCAGGACCTCATTTGAACCATTGGCGGCCCAAATGTTGTCCGGGGTGAGATCGTGGCCAAGGTATTCGGCCAAGGACTCGCGCAGTTCAGTGAACTCCCGGTCCGGGTAGCGGTTCAGCCCCGTGGCCGCGGCGGCAACGGCTTCCGTGATGGCCGCCTGGACGTCCGCGGGAACGCCATGAGTGTTCTCGTTGACATTGAGCAGGATAGGAACGTCAAGCTGCGGTGCGCCATAGGGGCTCAGTCCACGCAGGTTGGTCCGGAGGGGTAGTCGGTCTAGTCGCTCAAGCTGGTCACTCACCAAGACAGTTTAAGGGGCTACCGGGACTGCCGAGTAACTGTGACGCCGCGCCACCGGATCCAGCCACGGTGGAACGCGCTAGCTTGCCGGGACGAACAAACGCTGCCCGGGCTGGATCCGGCCACCATGGAGGTCGTTGAGCTGAATGATCTCGGAGATGACATCCCTGGGATCGCGCTCCGGAGCAGCTGCGCCGGCGATACCCCACAGCGACTGCCCGGGCTGGACCGTCACGGTCACCGCGACCGGCGGCTGGAGCTGCGCCTGCGAGTCCGAGGCCTTGGCAGGGGACGTAATGAAACCGGCCAGGCTCAGCAGCGCAGCCACCAGCAGCATTGCGGGGATGCCAAAGAAGACCATCCGACCCCGGCGGGTAAGACGCAGGCGCGTCGGCGCCTGGGTAGTGCGGAAATCAGCGAACGTAGTGATTGCGGACATGAGCTGAGCCCTTCTGAGCTATTGCCTTGCGCCGGATTCCGGTACATGGCTGCCAATTCTTTGTGTTCCCCTCCCCCGATCCCGGATGTTCGAACACTCTGTTCGAACATCCGTCATCCGGTTCGGGTTTATAGAACACATATTCGAACCTTGCTATGACATTTTTAGCACTTATCAACGAACGGTGTCGAGACTCGCTAGAACAAATGTTTGATAAACGCCTGTGCCTGCCCTACGTTTGAGTGAAGAAACAGCACTGTTTCAGTGGAACAGGAGGGTCTGACATTTTTTGCAGACCCGACACCCCTGGATCGTTCCGGGGCGAATGGAAAGGCACTGGCGAACATGGCAGCGAAAGCCACAGGCGGCGGGGCACCCCTGCGGAGCCAACAGCCTCAAAAGAGTCCCAAGAGCCTGACTGTCCGGCAGAAAAAAATTCTGGAGACCATCCAACGCTCGGTGAATGACAATGGGTATCCGCCAAGCATGCGTGAGATCGGTGACACCGTCGGCCTGGCAAGTTTGTCGAGTGTCACGCATCAGCTTTCCCAGCTCGAGAAGCTCGGCTATCTGCGCAGGGACCCCAAGCGTCCCCGTGCCATGGAAGTCCTGATGCCGTTGACGTTGGATGGCGGACCAATTCCCGGCGTCGAAGCCCCTGCGACGCTGCGCAGCGCGGGTGGCCTTGCCGTCACGGAGCTGGCCAGCGCCAGCGATACTGCCATGGTTCCCCTGGTGGGCCGGATCGCTGCAGGCGGCCCCATCCTGGCTGACCAGGCAGTGGAAGACGTCTTGCCCCTTCCCAGGCAACTTGTGGGCCACGGCGAACTGTTCATGCTGAAGGTGGCAGGCGACTCAATGATTGATGCCGCCATCTGCGACGGTGACTGGGTTGTTGTGCGCCGCCAGAACGACGCCATCAACGGCGACATCGTGGCCGCACTGCTGGATGACGAGGCTACCGTCAAGACGTTCCGTCAGCGCGATGGCCACACGTGGTTGCTGCCCCAGAACACCCAATACGAGCCAATCCTTGGCGACCAAGCCACCATCATGGGCAAGGTTGTCTCTGTTCTGCGTTCCCTGTAGGTGCCCACTAGGTAGGTACCCCAAGCCTCCTGGGCGGCTTTTGCCGCACCCAGGAGGCTTTGTTGGCCCCACGAGGCATTGTTGGACCTAGGAGGCCTTGGCGGAGCCCAGGCGTTCCAGCACGCCGCGCACAACCGCCCTGTCCGTCGTCGCCCAGAACGGCGGAAGCGCAGCCCTCAGAAAACCGCCGTAGCGTTCCGTCGACAGCCGTGAGTCAAGCACGGCCACGACTCCCTTGTCTCCCGTTGAACGGATAAGGCGCCCAGCGCCTTGTGCCAAGCGGATGGCGGCATGCGTTGCTGACACGGCCATGAAGCCATTCCCGCCCGACTGGGCGACTGCCCGGGAGCGGGCAGTCATCAGGGGATCGTCGGGGCGCGGGAAGGGAATGCGGTCAATCACCACCAGGCGGCACGAACCACCCGGCACGTCGACGCCCTGCCAGAGTGACATGGTGCCAAACAGGCAAGTGTCCGGCTCATCTGCGAATTGCTTCACAAGGGCAGCCATGGTGGATTCGCCCTGGCAGAGAATGTCCATGTCAAGGCGCAGCCGCATGGCGTCGGCGGCTTCTTCGGCAGCTCGCCGCGAAGAGAAGAGACAAAGCGCTCCCCCGCCGGATGCCCGGATGAGGTCTTCGAGCTCATCGAGAGCCTCGGGCGAGGTCCCACGCCCCGGCTTGGGCAAGTGCTTCGCAACATACAGCACCCCCTGTTTGGGGTAATCAAAGGGCGATCCAACATCAATCCCGGTCCAGCTCGGGGCGCCGTCGCCGATGAGGCCCAGACCTCCAGCCGCCGGTTCGAAGGCAGAGCCAATCGCCAGCGTGGCGGAGGTGAGCACCACGGTGTGGCCCGCGAAGAGGCCTTCGCGCAGCCGTCCCGCGACGCTGAGTGGCGCGATGTTGATCAGTGCCGGTGCCGTTTCGTCAGGCTGCGAGTAACCCTGTTGGGGGTCGAAGGTGCTGTTGCGGGAAAACCAGACCACTTCCCGGTTCTCCTTGGCGGCCAGCATCCGCTCGCACAATTCAAGAATGAGCATGAGCCGTGAGCGAGCGAGCTGCCTGCCGCCGTCGACCGCGTTGGAAGAGTCGGTCTTGGAATCTGAGAGCGCCGCGCGGGTCGCATCGCGTAACTGGTCAAGGCAGTCAAGCTGTTCGTCGTTGAGCCCACTGGCCAGCAACCCGTTGGGCACCCCTGCGATGGCCATGTCCAGGCGCTCCGCCGCAGCGTTGACGGCATCCACCGTGATGGCGGTGTGCTTGCGTGCGCTTGAGGCCGCGGCATGAACCATGGCCACAGACAACTGGCCCGAGACCGCGCCGGTCACGCGATCCTGCAGCTCGTGTGCTTCGTCCACCACCACGACGTCATACTCAGGCAACACAGCCAGCCCTTCAAAGGCGCTGACGGCAAGCATGGCGTGGTTGGTGACGACGACGTCGGCCTCACCCGCGCGGGACCGCGCCAACTCACTGAAGCACTCTTCAGCCACCGGACACTTCTGCGCGCCGAGGCACTCCATGGAGGTCACAGAGACTTGCCGCCAGGCACGGTCCGTGACGCCGGGCATCAGTTCGTCACGGTCGCCGGTGGTCGTCTTTTCGGCCCACTCGCGAAGGCGGACCACTTCCTTGCCGAGCTGTGACTGCGGTCCGCCCATGGATGCCGCGAAGTGCGGCACGCTGGTGTCCTCGCCTAAGGAAAACAGCTGCCCCTCGGACGGCTCTTCGCTGGGGAACCCACCTTCCAGCTTCTGGCGGCAGACGTAGTTGGCCCTGCCCTTCACGAGCGCCACGTTGACGGGTCGTTCAAGGGCAGGGCTGATGGTCTCCAACAGCCGGGGAAGGTCCCGGCCAACAATCTGGGTTTGCAGTGCCAAGGTGGCGGTGGACACGAGCGTCGGTTTGTTGCTGTCCATGGAATGCGCGATCAACGGAATCAGGTACGCCAAAGACTTACCTGTTCCCGTTCCTGCCTGGACCAGCAGGTGCTCCCCGGTTTCAATCGCCCGGGTGACATGTTTGGCCATTTCGTGCTGGCCGGCACGGCTTTGACCGCCCATGCCGGCGACAGCACGATCCAACAGCTCGAGGGTGGCTTTCTCTCCCACCGATTCGACGGCGTCCGCCGCCACCTTCTCAACCATTGCTGACGAAAGACTCCAGTTCGGCTGCCAGGCCCTCGCGGACCATGACCACCACGCGGGTGCCGTCTTCCTCATGCTCCAGGTTCAGGATCTCCGAATCAGAACTGTGCAGCTTGCTGATCATGTCTCCCCGGTCGTAGGGAATAAGCAGCTCAAGCCGTACGCCCGGCCGCGGAATGGACTGGCTGATGTCTTCCAACAGCTCAGCGATGCCCTGGCCTGTACGAGTGGAAACCACCGCATGGCGGGGCTCCTTCTGCTTGAGGCGCTCCACGACGAAAGGATCCGCCACATCGACTTTGTTCAGGACGATGATCTCAGGAACCTTGCGGGCGTCCACTTCAGTGAAAACAGCCCGTACGGCAGCGATTTGACCTTCTGGGTCCGGGTGCGAGGCATCCACGACATGCAGGATCAGATCCGCGTCAGCAACTTCCTCCAGCGTCGACCGGAAGGCCTCAATCAGCTGCGTTGGCAGAGACCGGACGAACCCAACAGTGTCGGCCAGCGTGTAGCCAATGCCATCCGGAGTCTGGGCTTTGCGAACGGTGGGATCCAAGGTAGCGAACAGGGCGTTTTCCACCAGGACACCGGCGTCGGTCAAGCGGTTCAGGAGCGACGACTTGCCGGCGTTGGTATAACCGGCGATAGCGACAGAAGGAACAGCATTGCGACGACGGTTGGCACGCTTGGTCTCGCGGGCCGGCTTCATCGCGGCGATTTCCCGACGCAGTTTGGCCATCCGCGTGCGAATGCGACGCCGGTCCAGTTCGATCTTTGTTTCACCAGGACCACGCGAGCCCATGCCTGCGCCGGCTCCACCCACTTGGCCACCGGCCTGGCGGGACATGGAGTCGCCCCAGCCACGGAGGCGCGGGAGCAGATATTCGAGCTGTGCAAGCTCAACCTGGGCCTTGCCTTCCCGGCTCTTGGCATGCTGGGCGAAGATGTCCAGGATCAGGGTGGTCCTGTCCACGACCTTGACCTTGACAATGTCTTCAAGGCCGCGGCGCTGGGACGGTGCCAGCTCAGTGTCCACCACTACGGTGTCCGCACCGGTGGCGGCAACGATGTCCTTGAGCTCCTGGGCCTTGCCCGATCCCAGGAAGGTGCCCGGGTCCGGCTTCGTGCGGCGCTGGACCAAACCGTCAAGGACCTCGGAGCCGGCAGTTTCTGCCAGCGCAGCAAGTTCGCGAAGCGAATTCTCGGCATCGGCCAGGGTGCCTTCGGTCCACAGTCCGGCGAGGACAACGCGCTCAAGGCGCAGCTGCCGGTATTCGACCTCGGTGACGTCTTCGAGTTCAGTGGACAGACCTGCGGTGCGGCGCAGTGCGCGGCGTTCAGCCAGGTCTTCCTGGTCGCCGTCGTAAATGCTGTGTTCCTGGTCAAGCGTCGAAATCGCCTGCGCCTTGCCGAACACACCATTGGCTTCGTTGTCATCGGATGACGGCGCAGGTACATCCTTGGAAAGTATCCGGTCGATGACGGCCTGGATTTGTTCAGGACTCATGTCCTGGGCGTCGGAATCGGATCCGGAGTGCTTCTGGGTGGTCATGGTCTCCTTAGACTGTTCGGCAATTCCAGAATAGTGCTGTTTGTTGCTCAATGGGGCGCTATTCGCGCTGGGCTGACGGGCTTGGGGCAAAAGGGCCTCCTGTGCTGAACGGCCACCCGTGGCATGGGCAGCGGTTGCTGTGTTCCGGCGTGGTTGGATCCGCGCAGAGGTTCCTGGCGACCTGGAGACTGCACACTGCCCGCCTCGACCGTGCAACCGCAATGGTTGGCGGATCAGGAAGCTGACTGGATAGTGGGATCTTCAAGGAGTCCGTGACGGGAAAAAGCCAACGGATTGTGCCGGTAGGACCTGCCTGGCGGAAAGACCCGTGCTTGGCTGATGGCCAAGGCGGGCCTGCATCGCGGGCGGTGCCGTGCTCCGCCTGATGAACCAGGCGGGTTTCGGCTATTTACTCGAAGATCAAGAACATGCGTTCCACATTATCACCCGGTGTCAAACCACCCCTTGGCCGGGGCAGTTTCCCATGGCGCCGTTAGCCAACTAATCTGGCAAATTATGGAGTCTGCACACTATTTCACCGCCCAACCAGCCGGACCTTTCACCAGAAAGCCCCTCACGGTGGAACTCGCTGGAGCCACGCGCCAGTTGCAGACCTCCTCCGGCATCTTCAGCCCCGACGGCGTCGACAAAGGTACCGCGATACTCTTCTCGGAAGTTCCGCCGCCTTCGCCGCAGGGAAACCTCTTGGACATCGGCTGTGGCTGGGGTCCCATCGCCTTGACGTTGGGCTTGATGGCACCCCATGCCAAGGTGCACGCGGTGGACGTCAACGAACGGTGCGTCACGCTGACCAACGAGAACGCCGCGGCCCTGGGCTTGACCAACGTGACGGCGAGCCTCCCCGACGAGGTGGACGCCGGCGTCGAATTCGACACGATCTGGTCCAACCCGCCCATCCGAATCGGCAAAGATGAACTTCACTCGCTCTTGCTGAAGTGGATTCCCCGCCTTGCCCCAGGAGGCAATGCATGGCTGGTGGTTCAAAAGAACCTTGGCTCCGATTCCCTCCAGCGGTGGCTCGCCGGTGAACTGGACAGCACTTACACGGTTTCGCGCGAGAGTACGTCCAAGTCTTTCAGGATTATTCGGGTCAGGAAAGCGTCCCAGTAGCCACGATGACGGCAGGGCCGCTGAGCTCTACGTGCTCGCGACCGCCCGCGCCGGGGAAGAACTTAACGTCAACGACGCCGCCGGGAACCTTGACGTGCCAATCGTTCGGCGCCGTATTGCCGGCCCAGTGACGGATGGCGACCGCGGCGGCACAGGCACCGGTACCGCATGACTGGGTCTCCCCCACGCCACGCTCATGGACTCGCATGGTGATGGTGCCCACGCCCTCTTCAACCAGCGGCTCTGCAGGAACAACAAACTCGACGTTCGTTCCGTTGGCCGGCTTGGGATCAACCACCGGCGCTTTGAACAGTTGCGTGGCCGAAAGCTCGCTGATCTCCGCAAGGGCAACCACGGTATGTGGATTGCCCATGCTGACTGAGAGGCCTGGCCTTGCCACTTCCAGCCCTTCAGCGCTGACCAGGGCATCCATGGCCTTGCTGGTGGCTTCCTGCGGGAAGATGAACTCCCACGGGCCCATATCCACGGCATAGCCGTTGGCGGTGCGAACCACTTTCTTGATGCCGCCGCGTGTTCCGATGGTCAAAGTTTCGCCCGGACCCAGGTCCACCAATTTCTCGGCAATGAGGAAGTGGACAAAGACACGAACGCCGTTACCGCACATCTCCGAGAGGGAACCGTCGCCGTTTCGGTAATCCATGAACCATTCGGCGTCCGGATCCTTCTCAAGCAGGTCCCGGCCCTCAGGGAGAAAACGTGACGGGACGGCGCGGATAAGGCCGTCTCCACCAATCCCCACATGCCGATCGCACAGCTGTGCAACCTGCTCGGGAGTGATCTCGTGCGCGTCTCCGGGGTCGGCAATCAGGACGAAGTCGTTGCCCGTTCCGTGGCCCTTGGAAAACCCAAGACCGGTAAGGCTGGAAGCGGTTACGGGAGCACCGGCAGTATCGGACTGCGGGGCGGGAACTGCGACGGTTTCATCCATGGGACTAGGCTACCTTCCACGCATGTTCGGCCAGAAATTGCCCAGGCTACTGCGTGGCAGCTGCCACAGCCTTGGCCACCAAGCCGGGATCCTGCCAGTCGATCCAGGTGATGCGGGGATCTGCCCGGAACCACGTCAACTGGCGTCTGGCGAACTGCCTGGTGGCCACGATGGTTTCCTCCGCCGCAGCCGTGACGTCACTTTCGCCATCCAGAACCCTCAGGAACTGCGCGTAACCCAAAGCACGGGAGGCGGTCTTGCCCATCCGCAGTCCGGCAGCATCGAGGCGTTCAACCTCATCCAGGAGGCCGGCCTCCACCATCCGATGAACCCGCGTGGCCAGCCGCTCCCGGAGTACGTCCCTGTCCACGGCCAGGCCGATCTGCAGGGCAGGCTGGAAATACTCCCGCTGCGGCATGAACGAACTGAAGGGACGCCCAGTGAACTGGTGCACTTCCAATGCACGGATCACTCGACGGGCGTCTCCAAGGCGGGCCGCGGACACGGGATCGACGTCTTCCAGGCGGGCGCGCAGCGGTGCGAGCCCGCGCACTTCACACTCCTCTTCAAGCGCCCTTCGAATCATCGGATCAGTGCCGGGAAACTCCAGGACGTCCAAGGCTGCCCGGACATACAGTCCAGAGCCCCCCACCACGATGGCGCGTTTCCCCCGCGAGTGGATGTCCTCGATGGCAGCGCGGCATTCCTCTTGGAAGCCGGCCACGCTGGCTTCCTGTGTGACGTCCATGGTGTCCAGCAAATGGTGAGGTACGCCCTTGCGCTCCGCCACGGTGATCTTGGCCGTGCCAATATCCATGCCCCGGTAGAACTGCAAGGCATCGGCGTTGATGACTTCACCGTCCAGGGCCAACGCGAGGTTGACGCCCAGATCTGATTTGCCGGAACCGGTGGGTCCTATGACAGCAATGACAGGCTGGGGTGTTTCCTGAGGGAAATCCGACATGTGATCCGGAGGTCCGCAGCTAGGCTCGGCGAACCGGCAGCGCCGGCATGCCCAAGGACACCCCGGCCTTGCCGGAGGGCGATCCCGGGGTTGGGACCCCACAGGAATCAGCCTGGGAACGATCCCACGCATCACCAGCGCGGGAACGCCGCAAAAGATATTCCTCTGTACTGGCAGGATCCGCGACAAGGTGGAAGGCGGCTGCCTCTGTGACGGTGACTGTGACGAAGTCGCCCGGACGGGGAGCCTCAGCCCCGGCCGGCACGGAGAAGTGGACCAGTCGCTGGTCCTTGGACCGACCGGACAGCCGATGGGTTTCCCCGGCTTTTCGCCCCGATTGGGCGGTCACAAGGATTTCAACCGTACGCCCCAGCTGCTTGGCGTTCTCCTCTGCGGCGATACGGTCCTGGAGCGCAGTCAACCGTTCAAAGCGCTCTTGTACGACGGCTTTGGGGAGCTGCTCAGGCAGGTCCGCGGCCGGCGTTCCGGGACGTTTGGAGTACTGGAACGTGAAGGCCGAGGCGAAACGGGACTTCTCCACGACATCAAGGGTCGCTTGGAAATCCTCCTCTGTTTCACCGGGGAACCCGACAATGATGTCCGTGGTGATGGCTGCGTTCGGAATCCGCTCACGGACCTTGTCCAGGATCCCGAGGAACCGGCTGGACCGGTAAGAACGCCGCATGTCCTTGAGGACCTTGTCCGAACCGGACTGCAACGGCATATGCAGCTGCGGCATCACGTTGGACGTCTCAGCCATGGCATCGATAACGTCGTCGGTGAATGCGGCCGGGTGCGGGCTGGTGAAGCGGACGCGCTCCAGACCTTCGATCGCACCGCAGGCGCGCAGGAGTTTCGAGAACGCCTCACGGTCGCCGAATTCCACGCCATAGGAGTTCACGTTCTGACCCAGCAGGGTCACTTCCACAGCCCCGTCGTCCACCAGGGCCTGTATTTCGGCGAGGATCTCCCCTGGACGGCGGTCCTTTTCCTTGCCGCGGAGAGAGGGCACTATGCAGAACGTGCAGGTGTTGTTGCAACCCACGGAGATGGAAACCCACCCCGAGTAAACGGAGTCGCGCTTCGTGGGAAGGGTTGAGGGGAAGACATCCAGTGACTCGAGGATCTCAAGTTGTGCCTCGTTGTTGTGGCGGGCACGCTTCAGCAAGGCCGGCAGCGCGCCGACGTTGTGGGTTCCGAACACGGCGTCAACCCACGGCGCCTTCTTGACTATGGTTTCCCTGTCCTTTTGGGCCAGGCAACCACCGACAGCGATCTGCATGCCCGGGTTTTCCGCTTTGACCTGCCTCAGTTGGCCGAGGTTTCCGTAGAGTTTATTGTCCGCGTTTTCCCGAACAGCGCAGGTGTTGAAAACCACCACGTCAGCGGGCTCACCCTCGGCGGGCACGTAGCCCGCGTCCTCCAGGAGTCCCGCCATGCGCTCTGAATCATGGACGTTCATTTGGCAGCCGAAAGTGCGGACCTGATAGGTCCTGGGCTTATCCGAAGGAGTGGTGGCAGCTGCTGGGGAGGGAATGGTCAAACTCACTACTCAAGGGTACCGGCTTCTGCCAGCACCTCACCGACGATTCTGAAGGCCACGGACGGGGCGTAGCCCTTGCGTGCCAACATGGATGCCAGCCGGCGCGTGTATTTGTCCCGCTCCGCACGATCCGCCAGGTCGACGCCTGGCCGCAGCTTGCGCTCAACAAGCTCGCGTGCGGCCAGTTCCTCGTCTTGATCGCTGAGCTGCGACAGGGCCTCTTCGGCCGCATCCAGTTCAATACCCTTATCAGCCAACTCGCGACGAAGTGCGCCCTTGGCAAGTTTCTTGCTTTGCGAACGACTCCGGACCCACATCCTGGCGAACTCTGCATCATCGATCAGCTGGACCTCTTCGAACCGGTCCAAGACCGCTTCGGCAACATCCTGGGGAACATTTCGTTCTGCGAGTTTGCGGGCCAGCTGCAGCCGGCTCCGCGGCGCCATCGTCAATTGCCTCAGGACGATGGCACGCGCCACGGATTCGGGGTCAGGCTCGGGATCGGCGGATACGGACGAATCCGGATCCGGCCCTCTCCTAACCGTCAACGGCCTTCAGCTTCGGGGAGTCTTCCTCCGGCTTGACCCCAACGCCAAGCTTTTCCTTGATCAGGCGCTCCAGCTCCTGGGCAAGCTCAGGGTTGTCCCGCAGGAACCGCCGCGAGTTCTCCATGCCCTGGCCCAGCTGATCGCCGTCGTACGTGAACCACGAGCCGGACTTCTTGATGATGCCATGCTCGACACCCATGTCAATGATGCCGCCCTCACGGGAGATGCCCTGGCCGTAGATGATATCGAACTCGGCGATTTTGAACGGCGGAGCCATTTTGTTTTTGACGATCTTTGCCTTGGTGCGGTTACCGACGGAATCCGCACCTTCCTTCAATGTCTGGATGCGGCGAACGTCGATGCGCACGGAGGCGTAGAACTTCAGCGCCTTACCACCCGTGGTGGTTTCCGGGGATCCGAAGAAGACACCGATCTTTTCACGCAGCTGGTTGATAAAGATTGCGGTGGTCTTGGTCTGGCTCAGGCGGCCCGTGATCTTACGCAAGGCCTGGCTCATGAGACGGGCTTGGAGACCAACGTGGGAGTCGCCCATTTCGCCTTCGATTTCGGCGCGGGGAACCAATGCTGCCACGGAGTCAATGACCACGATGTCTAGCGAGCCTGAGCCCACCAGCATGTCCATGATTTCCAGCGCCTGCTCACCGGTATCCGGCTGGGAGACCAGGAGTGCGTCGGTGTCCACGCCAAGCTTGGCAGCGTAGTCCGGGTCAAGGGCGTGTTCGGCGTCAATGAAGGCCGCGATGCCACCGGCTCGCTGGGCGTTGGCTACAGCGTGCAGCGCAACAGTGGTCTTACCCGATGATTCCGGGCCATAGATTTCCACGACGCGGCCGCGAGGCAGGCCGCCAATGCCAAGGGCGACATCCAGTGCAATGGAGCCGGTAGGGATGACCTCGATAGGAGCGCGGGTGTCATCACCCAGGCGCATGATGGAGCCTTTGCCGAACTGCTTGTCGATCTGGGCAAGCGCTGCTTCGAGCGCCTTCTCACGATCCGGGGTTGCCGCCATGGTTCACACCTCTGATGCTTTCTCGCTGTGGAGTGGCCCGAAGGGCCGCTTTCCTGTCTTGTCAGACGCTATTACGCTGCACTGACATTTTTCCAAGCCGACTCCGGCTATGTGGACAACCGGGCATTCCGGATGCCCGGATAAGCGGCCTTCAGGATCAATTTTCCTCTCACAGGAGCATATCCCCATCCGAACAGATATTCGAACAACGGCCCGGCGTGTCCCCACCGCCGCGGGGGTTCCGATCTCAGCTCGAGGCCGGCTTGATGTCCCGACCCAACCTGCGCTCCGGAGGTACGTCCTGGACTTCGCATACGGCCAACCACACCTCGCGGGGGTGGAAACCGGAGGCCAGCGCCTCCACGGCAGTACGTCCACCAACGCCGGCGAGTACCAGGGAGCCAGCCAGGACACGGGAATAGCCTGCCCCGAATTCATCGTCCATCAAACGCCAAAAGTCACTTGCCCTCACGGATAGAGTCTCTCACGGAGCCGGACTCTAGAATGGTTGCCATGAGCAATCCTCTCCCGAGCACGCCCGATCAGGCCGTGCCAGGCGACGCCGTGGATGACGCCCTCCAGCAGGTGGAACACCAGCTGAGCCTGCTCTGGCGCCGCGCCCGATCGATATCCCATCAGTTGTCGCGCCAGGTCCACCCTGACATGGAACCGGCCGCCTACGGGCTGCTTACCGTCATCCGACGGGAAGGCCCCATCCGGCTTACGGACCTCGCCACGTGCATTGGCGTAGGCAAGCCGTCCGTGAGCCGCCAGATCGCCTTCCTGGAAAGCATCGGCCTCGTGTACAAGGAAGCGGACCCGCAGGACGGCAGGGCCCAGTCCATCCGCCTGACGGACAAGGGCGAGGAAAAGATGCACCAGGTCCAGGATGCCCGCAGGCAGGTCTTCCGCGAACGGCTGGGCGAATGGCCCCTGGAGGATGTTCAGACGCTTGCCGACTACATGGGCAGGCTCAACGCCATCTACGGCGACGGCGTGCTCAATGTCAAGGAACCGGAAACAGACGCCCACGACAAACCAGCAGGCGATTGCCGGTACCCTGCGCCAACCGCCCCCTCATAAAATCCAAACCACCACGGTCCCCAGCAATTGGCGGGGGACCTTCGTCGTAATTCTGGTGGAGCGGCTACCGGGCCCCGGAGAGCATTCCCTGCGGGAAGTCGTCCGTAAGGTCCAGGTCGCGACCGTAGCGCTGGGAGAATTCCTGCGGAACGGTGTCCGGTACGGCCACGCCTTCGGCAACGGCCACGCGGTCGCTGACTTCGCGGAGCATGTGGGACAACGGAACATCCAGGGCTGTGCAGATAGAAGACAGGAGCTCGGAAGAAGCCTCCTTCTGGCCGCGTTCAACTTCACTCAAGTATCCAAGTGAGACGCGGGCGCTGTGCGAAACCTCGCGGAGGGTACGGCCCTGACGCTGGCGGACATCGCGCAGTACATCACCGATCTCGTGGCGTAGTACAACCATTTTGCGCTCCTTCTGTTCGCTCTGTGCCTGATCAGCCAAGCCCACATCCTTCCAGCGGACAACGCCGTTTACGGATACGGGCTGCTTTACCATCTGTATCGCCTTGCTCCCTCGTTCATCCGGTTCGCTGGCTGGCGGACCGGGTTGGTTTCTACATCCTAGGCGCCCCGGCTCTTCCGAAGCGACACAATGACACAACTATTGGCAATCAGTTTTTGTTCCCGGCTACTTTACGAACGGTAACCAACGTCGGTCAGCGCGGCAAGAAGGCGCGCCAAGGCAGCGTCCCGGGCCTGCTCCCGGATGGACTGCCGGTCACCTGAAAACCCATATTCGAAAGCTTCGGTTCCAGAGTCGGTGGCTATCCCAACAAAGACCGTTCCCACCGCTTTGCCATCGTGGGACTCTGGACCTGCGACGCCGGTAGTGGATATCCCCACGTTGGCAGCGCAGGCTCGACGGGCGCCGTCGGCCATGGCCTTCGCAACGGCACCGTCAACGGAACCGACGACCGCAAGCAACTCCTCCGGGACACCCAGGACGCCTGCTTTGACGGAGTTTTGATACGCGACTACGCCGCCCTGAAGCATTCCTGAAGCGCCCGGCGTGCTGGCCAGTGCAGCGGCCACCATTCCAGCGGTCAGCGACTCAGCAGTGGCCACCGTCACGTTCTTCGCGATCGCGGCGCCGACGACCGCCGTCGCGGTTTCGCCCCCACCGTCACGGGACGTCACGCGCGACGTCCCGCCGCGCGGAGCTTGAGTGCCTGGATGACATATTCGACGCCGGTCCACAGAGTGATGCCAAGGGCCAGCATCATGACCCAGAAGGCGACGTCACCCAGCCAGGGGGCGATCGCCTTCAGCGGAAGGATGTACAGGAAAATTGCAACGGTCTGGACCACGGTCTTCAGTTTCCCGCCACGGGAGGCCGGCATAACGCCGTACCGGATGACAACGAACCGAAGTGCGGTAATCCCCCACTCCCGCACCAGGATGAGGATGGTCACCCACCAGGGCAGCTCCCCGAGGATGGACAACAGCACCAGGGCGGAACCAATGAGCAGCTTGTCCGCTATGGGATCGGCGATTTTGCCGAAGTTCGTGATGAGGCCACGCGCCCGGGCGATGTCGCCGTCGAGCTTGTCCGTGTAGATGGCTACCGCAAAGGCCACCACGGCGGCCCAGCGCCAGAGCCCGTACTCGCCGTTGTCCGCCAGCAGGAACCAGACGAAAAAGGGGACCAGGGCGATGCGGAGCATCGTGAGGATGTTGGGCAGGTTCCAGACATCGGAGCTGCTGGAAGTCGCGTTATCACCCTCGGCTGTAGTCACTCCTCTAGGCTACCGTCTTTGGGGCGTCCGCCTTTTGAGTTACCGCCCCGTGAGCGACCAGGCGTCTTCGCCGCCTTCATCGTCGTCATCGGGGCCGTCAGCGCCGTCGTAGTACTCAACGGCCTGCGTCCGGTTGTCCAGGTCCGCCTGGACCAAATCCTCAGCGTAACCGCCGACGGCGATGTTCGAGTTCGCGTTGTCGCTCAAGGCCGCTGTGTGGGCGTCAGGCGCAGCTGGTGACTCCTGGCCCTTCATCGCTGCCAGAACGGCCGCGAGGTCGTCGGGTTTGACCAGAACGTCGCGGGCCTTGGATCCTTCGGAGGGGCCCACGACGCCACGGGATTCGAGGAGGTCCATGAGGCGTCCGGCCTTCGCGAAGCCCACACGGAGCTTGCGCTGGAGCATCGACGTTGATCCGAACTGCGTGGTGACCACAAGCTCGGTCGCCTGCAGCAGGACCTCAAGGTCGTCTCCGATGTCGTCGTCGATCTGCTTCTTCGGGGCTTCGGCAGCGACGTCGTCCCGGTACACAGCTTGAAGCTGTCCCTTGACGTGTTCCACAACTTTATGGATCTCTGATTCCGTGACCCAGGCACCCTGGACACGCATTGCCTTCGAGGCGCCCATCGGCAGGAACAACGCGTCACCCTGGCCGATGAGCTTCTCTGCGCCCGGCTGGTCCAGCACGACGCGGGAGTCTGTCACGGACGAGGTCGCAAAGGCCATACGGGACGGCACATTCGCCTTGATCAGGCCCGTGACAACATCCACGGACGGGCGCTGGGTTGCCAGGACGAGGTGGATACCGGCGGCACGGGCAAGCTGGGTAATGCGGACGATCGAGTCTTCGACGTCGCGCGGGGCCACCATCATAAGGTCGGCGAGCTCGTCCACGATCACCAGCAGGTACGGGTAGGGCTTGATGATCCGCTTGGAGTCCACTGGCGGCACCACCTTGCCCGCACGGACTGCCTTGTTGAAATCGTCGATGTGCTTGTAACCGTAGTTGGCGAGGTCGTCGTAGCGGGCATCCATCTCACGAACCACCCATTGCAAGGCCTCCGCGGCCTTCTTGGGGTTGGTGATGATGGGCGTGATCAAGTGCGGGACACCCTCGTAGGCCGTGAGTTCCACGCGCTTGGGGTCCACCATGACCATGCGCACCTCGTCCGGGGTGGCGCGCATCAGGATGGAGGTAATCATGGAGTTCACGAAGCTCGACTTACCAGCGCCGGTGGCACCGGCCACGAGCAAGTGGGGCATCTTGGCAAGGTTGGCCACCACGTAGCCGCCCTCGACGTCCTTGCCGACTCCCATGACCATGGGGTGGTCCGTCCGGCGGGCATTCTGGCTGCGCAGAACATCGCCCAACGAGACCGTTTCGCGGTCCGTGTTGGGAATCTCGATACCGATGGCGGACTTGCCGGGAATGGGGCTCAGGATACGGACATCACTCGAGGCGACAGCGTAGGAAATGTTCTTGGACAGAGCAGTAACACGCTCCACTTTGGTGCCCGGAGACAGCTCGATCTCATAGCGGGTCACCGTAGGACCACGGCTGAAGCCAGTCACTGCGGCATCCACGTTGAACTGGGTGAGAGTGTCCGTCAGGGCGGCGACGACGGCGTCATTCGCTTCCGTGCGCTCCTTCGGAATGGAGCCGGGCGTCAGATAATCAGAGGCCGGAAGGGTGTACGTGACATCCCCGGCGAGTGACAGCTGCTCCGTGCGCTGCGGAATCGGAGCCTGCGGGAGCGGCGCGCCGGCCGGCTTCGCGGGGACCTGGGCGATAGTGGGCGCAGGTGCCATCATTTCCGGAGTGATGACAGGGATAGCCTCGGTGGGGTTGTCGATGCCGGGGGCAGCTCCAAGGCCCTGGGCAGCTCCAAGGCCTTGGGCGGCCTTGATTTTCCCGACGGCGATCTCCGCCTGGGTAGGGCGCCGTACGCCCGGCGGAACCCGCGGCGCGGACGCGCCGGTATCTTCGTCGTCGTCGACTATTGCATGCTCGAAAGCCTCGTCGCCGACGTAGCCTTCCAGGCCGGCGTCGGGTTCCTCGTCCTTGCCGAAGAGGCGCATGCGCTTCTTCTTCTTGGGCTTGGCGGTCCCGTCATTCTCGTAGAGGTAGCTCCGGTCATGGGCGTCCTTGCCGGACTCGTCCAAAAGATCAACGCCCATGAGGTGCTCATACGCGCCCCGGATCCGGGCGGGAATGGCGCCGAACGGGGTGGCAGTGACGATGAGGAAGGAGACAAATGCCAACAGGCTGTAGAGGACCACCGGAACAGCGACGTGGATTGCAGCCAAGGGCGCTGCGGCGAGGAAGCCCAGCATGCCGCCTGCCCGGCGGAGGCCGTCGAATCCATCCGCCACTGTGGGCAGGCCACCAATGACGTGGGCCAGGCCGGAACCGGCCAGGGTCATGATCATGAAGCCGATGCCTACGCGGTTATTTCCCCGGCCATCCTGGGGCTTCCGGAACAAGCGGAAGGCGCAGACAAAAAGCATGAACGGCAGAATCAGGGACATCCAGCCAAACGTTCCGTTGACCACACTGAAGACGATGTCCGGGAGCCAGCCCGTGAGGCCCCACCAGGCGAAGGTGGCGATCGTGATCCCAAGTACCAGGTTGAAAAGGGCTGCGCCGTCGCGGCGATCCGCTGGGTCGAGGTCGCTCACGTCGTAACCGATGCGCCGCACCCCGGCACCGACCACGTGGCCTATGCCCTGCCAGAAACCCGAAAGCATGCGCAATGGCAGCGGAGCCTGGGGTTCGACGGCGGCTGCTTGCTTGGCGCGGGCAGTGCTTCCCCGGCCGTTCCTGGCTGCGGCTGCGCTGCTTTTGGATGCAGCTCCGCCCCGGCCTGTGCCGCCGGATTTACTGCTGGAGCTGCCTCGTGGCGTGGAGGTAGTACGGGTCGCCATACGTGCCACGGTACCGCAAGGGGGCCTGAAATCCGCGGATTTCAGGCCCCCTTGGGAATGCATGTTGCTTGCGGGCTACGCCTCCAGGACCACCGGGATGATCATGGGGCGGCGGCGGAGCTTGCGGTTGACCCACGTGCCGATGATCCGGCGCACCACCTGCTGCAACTGATGGTTGGTGTGGTCTGCGTGATTCAGCACGGCTTCTTCCAGCGCGGCGTTGATCTTGGGAATGATCTCATCGAAGACAGAGTCGTCCTCCGCCACGCCACGGGCATGGATTTCCGGTCCGGACACGATCTTGCCGGTGGTGCGGTTGATGACCGTGATGATGGAAATGAAGCCCTCATCGCCCAGGATGCGGCGGTCCTTGAGGTCGGCGTCGGTGATTTCGCCCACGCTTGAACCGTCGACGTACACGAATCCAACCTCCACCTGCCCAACAATGTTGGCCTTGTGGTCCTTGAGGTCGATTACTGTGCCGTTGTCGCTGAGGATGATGCCATCGGACGGCACACCGGATTCCAGCGCGATGTTGCCGTTGGCGATCAGGTGGCGGGTTTCGCCATGCACAGGCATCGCGTTCAGGGGCTCGAGGATGTTGTAGCAGTACAGCAGCTCGCCAGCCGCTGCGTGTCCGGACACGTGAACCTTCGCAGTGCCCTTGTGAATCACGTCTGCGCCCAGCTTGAGGAGGCCGTTGATGATGCGGAATACGGCGTTCTCGTTGCCGGGGATCAAGCTGGAGGCCAGGATGACGGTGTCACCCTGTCCAACTACCACCCGGTGGTCGCCGTTGGCCATCCGCGAAAGGGCAGCCATGGGCTCGCCCTGGGAACCAGTGGACATGAGGACCACACGGTCGTCCGGCATGTTGTCGATGTTCTTGATGTCCACCAGGATGCCGTCCGGCACGTCGAGGTACCCCAGCTTGGCCGCGATGGCCATGTTGCGCACCATGGACCGGCCCACGAAGGCAACCTTGCGGCCGTGCTTGGCTGCGGCGTCAAGGACTTGCTGGACCCGGTGAACGTGGGAGGAGAAGGAAGCCACGATGATGCGCTTCTTGGCCTGCCCAAACAGCCGGTCCAATGTTGGACCGATTTCCCTCTCTGCCGTGGTGAAACCTGGAACATCAGCGTTGGTGGAATCGGCCATGAAAAGGTCCACGCCCTCTTCACCCAGTCGCGCGAAGTGCCGGAGGTCCGTGATGCGGCCATCCAGCGGCAACTGGTCCATCTTGAAGTCGCCAGTGTGGAGTACCGTGCCGCCCTCCGTCCGGATGAAGACTGCCAACGCATCCGGGATGGAGTGGTTGACGGCTATGAATTCGCACTCGAACGGGCCAAACTGCTCCACCTGGCCCTCAGTAACGGTCAGGGTATACGGCTTGATCCGGTGTTCCTGGAGCTTTGCTTCCACCAAGGCCAGGGTGAGCTGTGATCCGATCAGGGGAATATCGGCTTTGAGACGCAACAGGTAAGGAACGGCACCGATGTGGTCCTCGTGACCGTGTGTCAGCACGACGCCTACTACATCCTGGAGGCGGTCCTCGATGTACGAGAAATCGGGCAGGATCAGGTCGACGCCCGGCTGGGTCTCTTCGGGGAAGAGTACGCCACAGTCAACGACCAGCAATTTGCCGTCGATTTCAAAGACCGCCATGTTGCGGCCGATCTCTCCCAGGCCACCGAGCGGAACAATCCGCAGTGTGCCTTTCGGCAGTTTCGGCGGCGTAACCAGTCCGGGAAGGGCGGTTTGGGTCATATTGTGCTACTTTCCGGCGGTACCGGCCTAGACGTTGAAGTCCATTCCGGCTTCCGCCAAATCCCCGCGGATGATTTCGATCTCGGCCGCGTCCGGCTCCACGAGGGGCAAACGGACAACCGAGTTGGGCAGGACTCCCTGCCACTTGAGAATCTGTTTGGCGGCTACTGCGCCCTGGACCCGCGTCATGGTTCCACGAACCACCGGTTCCAGTTCAAAGTTGATGGTCCTCGCCGTAGCGAGGTCGCTGGCGTTCACGGCGTCGATCAGGTCACGGAAGCGACGCGTGGCCACGTGGGTAGTGACGCCCACCAGGCCGACGGCGCCCAGCGCCATCCACTGAAGGGTCAATCCGTCATCGCCGGAGTAGAAGAGCAGGTCCGTCTCAGCCATGACACGTGTCGCGGCGGCGAAATCTGCCTTGGCGTCCTTAACTGCCACGATGTTCTGGTGCTTGGCCAGGCCGATCATGGTTTCGGGAGCAATCGCAATGGAGGAACGGCCCGGGATGTCGTACACCATGACGGGCAGGTCCGTTGAGGAGGCAATCGTCTCGAAGTGCGCGCGGACGCCGGCCTGGCTTGGTTTGTTGTAGTAAGGGGTGACGATCAGGAGGCCGTCGACACCTACCTCTGCTGCGCGCTGGGACAGGTGGACGGAGTGGGCAGTGTCATTGGTGCCCGTTCCGGCAATAATGGCAGCCTTGCCGCCGACGGCTTCTTTGACCGCCCGGAACATGCCAAGGTTCTCATCGTCCGTGAGCGTTGAGGTCTCGCCAGTGGTCCCCGTGACCACGAGTCCGTCGCAACCGTCCTGGACGAGCTTCTCTGCCAGTGCGGCTGCTTGCTCATAGTCAACCTTGCCGTCCTCGGTGAACGGGGTGACCATGGCGGTCAGGAGGGTACCAAGGGCGGGACTGTGGGCGCGCGAGTCAGACATAAGAAAAACGTTACCCTGTCACGGGCTTGTTACAAGAATGGGTTCCGCGTGATGGTCCTCATGCTTCGCCGCCGGACCTGTAGGCGTGGAGGCGGGACCGGTCCAATGCCACCACGGCGACCTCCGTTCCAGTGCCGGCCGCCTGGGCCAGGGCCGCACCGTCCGGACCCCACGCCCCGCTGAGCCCACAAGAGGTACCCAACGGGGTTTGCCCGCCAAGGTTGGCCAGCAAACCGAACATCCTGTGGTCCATGGAACGGGCGCCCATATGGAGGCCGAGACGAAGTTCATCACCGCTCGAGTACAGGGCAGACACTGCATACACGTCCGCCTTCGCCTCAGCTGCGGCCCCGGCGTGGGTCGGATAAGCCGCATCGGCGCAAACAGCGAGCGCCACCCGCCACCCGTCAATATCGACAATTCCCGGGCCGCTTCCCCGCACAAACAGCTCACGCTCTGCCCCATGCAAGTGCGTCTTGAAGACGGCTTTGACGGTACCGTCCGGGCCAATGATGAGCGAAGCCAGCCGGGGAGTCTGGTCGGCGTCCCGCCAGGCTGCTCCGATAATGGCAGTGGTTTGCGTGCGGGCACAGACGTCCCGGAGGGGCTGGAGCCTCGTATCACCGTCGCTCAGCCACGGTGATGGCCGACCAGAGGGACCTGTCCCCTCCAACACGCCCAGCTCATAACCCGTCAGTGAGAGTTCGGGAAAGAGAACCAACCGCGCGCCGCGGGCATGGGCTTGCTCCACTAGCGCCACGTGGGCGGCAACGTTTGCCTCCACCGCTTCTCCCCCGACACCCGGCAGCAACGCCTCATATTGAACGACGGCGGCCCGTAATGTTGCCGCTGCCGAGGGCTCTTCGCCTGGACGGGGCTTGGTCTCAACTGGCATGGCTTCAGATGGCGAACTATCCAGGTGCTGGGCCGGCAGGTGCATGGGGGCTTGCGGGGGCATCAGGGTCACCCGGCCAGCTTATTCCGCTGCAGCCCGATTTCCATCAGGCAAGGGGATCCCGGGCGTCCGCGCAGGCTGCTCTGAGCAATACGTTGCGACGGCCCGATCCTTGAGTTGCTCTGCCCAGGCCACCAAACGCTGCGAAGCGCGGACATATTCGAACAGCTCCAGCGGCGTCAGTGAATCCACGTCAGCCTCCGATAGCCTGCGGGCCAACTCAGGCCCCGGCGGTTGCTCGGCCAGGACTGTTCCTTCACGGCGCCACTGGGTGTCTTCGGGAGGTTCTCCCGCCACGAGTTGCCTGAACAGGAAGTCGACCACGCCGGGGCTCATCGCTTTCATGGGGCCGGCAAGGCCTTCGGGTGGCTTGGGAACATCGTTCATCCTGCCATGTTATTCGAACATATATTCGAAGACAAGGCCTTGGACGCCGGGCGCGGTCAGTTGTTCGCGTTGGCGACGGCCGCCAACTGTGGACCCAACCTGCTGGCCATGAGTCGGTATCCGTCGTTGTTCGGGTGCAATGTGTCGGGCATCAGTGCGGCAGCCTCCTCCGGAGTGAACACTTCCTCGCCATTCACCAGATGGATGCGGATGTCGCCGCGTTCGCGGATTGCCCGGACCACGCCTGTAAGTGCCCTCCTGTAGTCGGCGAGCGTCCACCCGGCCGCATTGGGCATGTCCTCCCGTGGAAGGGACAAAACGGGAGAGATAACAGCGATGGGAACGCCGGGGTGTGCCCGTCGGATGTTGCTGAGGAAACCCAGGACCTGGCTGGCGAAAGTCCGTCCCGAAAATGCGGCTACGTTGTAGGTGTTGATGCCCAGGCACAAGGAAATGAAGTCAGCGGGAAGTTGGCCGATGGTGCTCTCAGCTGCTGGGTCCAGTTGGCATTCGCCGCCAAATCCGAGTGACTGCAACTGCCAGCCGTACTGTCTTGCAACCAGCGCTGGCCATGCTTCGGAGGGCCCGTCGGCCTGCCTGCATTGGGTGATGGAACTGCCATAGGCGATCCACCGTTTGCCGGTTTCCGCGGTAACCTTCACGTCCTCGCCTTTCAGCGAAACCTCCAGCACCCTCAGGAAACCGTACTGTGGCAACCACAGTTGAACAGTTGATTGCGGAGGCAGGGCACCCAGATCGAGATCGTGGCTGACGCGGCCCGCGCTGGGCACGCGGTGGCGAAGGACGCCGTTCACCAGGACGTCGAACGGGGACCCATCTTCCGGACCTTCGGCTTCTATCACCAGATGCCCGGACGTCGCCGTCCATGTCGCATATATTCCGGCGCACATCCTGGCCCGCTCTTCCAAGCCATCCGTGGCCGGGGGCATGAACAGGGCACCGTCAAGGCGCCGGAACTGGTGCCAGCCGTCGGCGTCGTGGACGATCGTGAAGGCTCCAGCCCATTGGGCGTTGACGGATTCCATGCCATAGGACTCTACCGCTGCCCCGGCTCACAGTTGGCTATGAGACCATCGCAGCATGACTTCGCAAGAGACGGCGCCTCCGCGGAAAGCAGGCGGTGGCGGCACGATCTCCTCCCGGCTCACGGGGATAGACGCCGCCCGGGGTGCAGCGTTGCTTGGCATGATGTCCACGCACCTGGTACCAACGTTCGGGCCCTCCCCGCTGTGGGAGCCGACGATCGTGGGATTGGTGTTTTCGGGGCGGTCTGCAGCACTGTTTGCCGTCCTTGCCGGCATCGGCCTGGCACTGAGTACCGGTAAGCAGGAGCCACGGAAAGGCAGCGAACTGTGGGCCGCCAGGGGTGGCGTCGCCATGCGCGCCCTGGTGATTGCCGTCGTCGGCCTCACCTTGGGAGGCCTGGACGTCAACATCGCCGTCATCCTGGTGCACTACGCCGTACTTTTCCTGTGTATTCTTCCGTTCCTTGGCCTGCGGCTAAGGGCACTGTGTTTCTGGGCGCTGGGGTGGATCCTTGTCTCCCCTGTGCTGGCGTACCTGGTCCGGCCCCTTCTGTTGGACGCCACCCCTCCGCTGCAGCTGGGCCACAACCCGAACAGCGAGGACCTGGGGACGCCCGGGCGCCTTCTCGCCGACCTGTTCTTCACGGGCTACTACCCGGTGTTCCAGTGGATCTCGTATCTCCTGATCGGACTGGTGATCGGCCGTTTGGCGCTGACAACCGCGAAGGTCCAGTTGCGGTTGTTGACCACCGGAATCGTCGTGGCCACCGCCGCGAAGCTCGTCGGATTCCTTGCCATGGAGGCTTGGGGCGGCCGGGCCGCGCTGGAGGCGCTCCCCGGAACCAGAGGCTACCCGCTGGAGAGCATGCTTCAGGTCAACCTGACCGGGCTGGAGCAGACAGGCTCCTGGTGGTGGTTGGCCACCGCGTCCCCGCATGCAGGGACCACCCTGGACCTGCTGCACAGCGGTGGCACGGCGGCCGCTGTGGTGGGTTTCTTCCTGCTGCTCGGCACCGTGGCCGAACGCATCAAGTTCAACGTCCTCTTGGTGCTCAGCGGGCCGGGTGCCATGACGCTGAGCCTCTATTCAGCCCACGTGTGGGTAGTGTCCGGATTCACCAACCAGCCGCTGCCTGCAGGGTGGACCGACGAAGGCATGTATTGGACCCAAGCGCTCTGCGCCGTCGCCATTGGCGTGTGCTTTGCCTTGCTCCGGCGCCGCGGGCCTCTGGAATGGGCGGCCCACACGGCGTCGAGGCTGGGCAGCTACCGGCCCGCTGCGGTGGGCTGAGAGCGGAAGAGCTTCACGGCGTCGCGCATTGACGCCCGGGCGCGCTTACGGTCCCCTGAGGCATCGTAGGCGCAGCTCAGCCTGAACCAGGAGCGCCAATCGTCCGGCGCGGCTTCGGCTTCGGCCCGGTACTTCTCAAACTCGGCATCCGCGGCAGCACGGACAATCCGCCCACCCGGCGTACGCGGCAAAGTGTCCTCGGGCAAGCCGCCTTCAGCTTCCAGCACCTTGGCCATCTGCTCCGTGCGGGCGCCAAAGAGGAGCTCACGGATGAGGGCCCACGCACCAACTACGGGCAGGACCAGATAGGCCGCCCCAATGCCCTTGGCCACCAGGTTGGGGTCGCCGAGCAGGAGGAACGAACGCTGCACGGAGACCACCAGGTACAGCACCAACAGCAAGGTGATGGCGCCGACCCAGATTTTGGTGCGGTTCTTCTTCAACGACGTCCAAAAATTTCCCATGGACCTAGAGCCCCAGGTCCAGGTAGCCGTCAAGGCCCACCGTGAGGCCGGGGTGCGCAGCGACCTTGCGCAGTCCAAGCAGGACGCCTGGCATGAAAGAGGCACGGTCAAAGGAATCGTGGCGCAACGTCAACTGCTCGCCGGGCCCGCCAAAGAGGACTTCCTGGTGGGCGACCAAACCGCGAAGCCGGACGCTGTGGACCCGGACACCATCCACGTCACAGCCCCTGGCGCCATCCATCGACGTTTCGGTGGCATCCGGGCTGGCCGGAACCCCGGCTTCCTGCCGCGCCGTGGCGATCAGCTGTGCGGTGCGTACTGCTGTGCCGGAGGGTGCATCCACCTTGTTGGGGTGGTGCAGCTCGATGATTTCAACGGATTCGAAGTACTGGCTGGCCTTGGCTGCGAAAGCAGATGCCAGCACGGACCCGAGGGCGAAGTTCGGGGCGATGAGGACGCCAGTGTCTTGCTTCTGCTCCAACAGGGAACGGAGGGATTCCAGCTTGTCGGCGTTCCAACCAGTGGTTCCCACGACAGCGTGGATCCCGTGCTCGACGGCGAACCGGACGTTGGTCTCGGTGGTGTCCGGAACGGTGAGGTCAACAACATACTGTGCGCCGGCGGTCAGCAGTGTTTCCAAGGAATCGCCGCGGCCCAGGGCGGCTACGAGCTTCATGTCATCGGCTGCTTCCACAGCCTTCACGGCTTCGATTCCCATGCGCCCGTGGGCGCCCAGCACTGCAACAGCAAGTTGTTCGGTCATGCCATTAACCCTACCGCCGGGCCGGAGCCCGGCAGGAACCGTTACTCCTACCTACTCGCCTGCGCCAACCCACTCGACAGTGCCGTCGGTGAAGAACTGTTCCTTCCAGATGGGAACCTGCGCTTTGACCCTGTCCACCAGCTCGGAGCACACGGCGAACGCCTGCCCGCGGTGGGCTGCTGCTACCGCGCAAACCAGCGCGGGGTCACCGATCTCCAACATGCCGATCCGGTGGGCGGCCCAAATGCGGACGGGCTGGTCGGCTTCGCCTGAATGCTCTGCCACCAATTGCGCAACGACGTCCGACATGACCTGATGCGCTGTGGGGTGGGCGCTGTAGCTGAGCCGGTCGACGGCCTTGCCGGCGTCGTGGTTCCGCACCACGCCGCTGAAGCTGACCACTGCACCGGCCGTGTCCGATTCAACCGCAGCGATGGCTTGGTCGACGGAAATGGGCTCGGCGCTGAGGACAGCGCTGACTACTTCGAAGTCTGTTTCAGTGCCCATGGCTACCTTCCAGTTGTTCGCACAGGTGCCCGATGACCGGGTCCAGGACAGCCAATCCATCCATGACGCCCTTGGGAGACCCCGGCAGGTTGATGATGAACGTCTTCCCCGCAGCTCCGGCGTGGCCACGGCTCAGCATGGCCATGGGAGTTTTCGCGGTGCCCGCGCGCCGGATCCCTTCCATGATTCCGGGTATTTCCCGGTCCAGGAGCGGAAGCGTCATCTCCGGGGTCCGGTCATCCGGGCTGAGGCCAGTACCGCCGCTCGTGATGACAACGGCAGGGTTTTGCGTCAGGAGGGCCCTGAGGGCAGCTCCCACAGGCTCGCCGTCCGGCACCACCATGGTGGGAAAAGTCTCGAAGCCGTGCTCAATGAGCCAATCGAGGATGATGGGGCCTGTCTCATCGGCGTAGATTCCGGCCGCCGCCCTGGTGGAGGCGATGACGACGCCAGCCTTCCGCGGCCCGTGTGCGTTCGGCTCGCAAGCGCTCATGCGCCGGACTCCCCGTGGGTTGCTTCCCCGGTCAGCGCCCAGTCGCCACTTTTGCCGCCGCTCTTGGCGAGCACGCGGATGTCGGTCAGCACGGCATGCTTGTCCACGGCCTTGATCATGTCGTAAACGCTCAGGGCCGCGACCGATGCTGCAGTCAACGCTTCCATTTCGACGCCGGTCACGCCCCTGGTCTTGACGGTGGCCAGGATTTCCACCGAGTCGGCGCCCAGGTCAAAATCCACTGTGACCTTGGAGATCGGCAAAGGATGGCACAACGGGATCAGCTCGGGAGTCTTCTTTGCCGCCATGATCCCTGCCACGCGTGCCACGGCGAGCGCATCGCCCTTGGGCAGCTCACCGGCGCCCAACAGGACCAGTACTTCGGGGGTGGTGCGGACGGTTGCCGTGGCGGTGGCTTCACGCGTGGTGACGGCCTTCGCGGAGACGTCCACCATCTGCGCGGTGCCGTCTTGCCTGAGGTGCGTCAGGCCGCCGGCGTGTTCTGTGGTCGCGGGAGTTTCATTCACAGCATCCATACTTCCACTTCGGCTCCTGCGGCGAGTTCCGTGACGCCGATGGGGATCTGGACCAGGGCATTGGCGCGGGCCAAGGCGTGGACCAGGTGGGACCCGGCGCCCCCTTCCATGCGGAGGACACCGTCCCCTCCCACGGTGCCGCGACGCACCTGGTGCTTGCCGTCCGGCGAGGTCAGCGGTTCGGCCAGGACTGCCTTGCGAACCAGTCGCGGCGCCGGGTGTCCCACGACCTGTGACAGCGCGGGTCGGAGGAACATTTCGAAGGAGACAAGGCAGCTGACGGGATTTCCGGGAAAACCAAGGAATGGAACGTCGTTGAATGACCCCAGACCCTGCGGTCCGCCTGGCTGCATGGCCACAGGCAGGAAGTCGACGGCGTGTCCGGACATGGCCTGGCGGACTACTTCGTAGGCACCTTTGCTCACTCCCCCGGTGGTCACGATGAGGTCAACGGGGCTGTCCGTCTTCCGGGTGTAGCGATGAAGGACAGTCAACAGGCTTGCAGGATCGTCGTCGGAAATTCCGGCACGAACCACGTCCAGGCCGGCCTGCCGCATGGAGGCTTCCAGCAGGGTTCCGTTGGAATCATAGATTTTGCCGGCGGTGAGTTCCTCCCCGGGCTCCACCACTTCATCTCCAGTGGTGACCAGGAGGACGCGCAACGACTCACGAACCTCAACGGTCGCCAGGCCCAGGGCGGCCAACAAGCCAAGTTGCGCCGGCCCCAGCAGGCTGCCGGCGGCCAGGGCCAACGCCCCCTTCTCGATGTCACTGCCAGCGTTTCGGACATAGGTACCGGGAGCGACGGCAGGGACGTCTACAACGGCATCCTTGGCTGTTGCCTCAGGAAATGAGTTCGGCGTCGCCTTTTCGATAGGCACGACGGCGTCAGCTCCGTCAGGGATCATGGCTCCGGTCATGATGGGGGCGGCAAAGCCGGCCTTCAGAGGTGCCGGCGCGGCACCTGCCGGAACGGGCGCAGCCACCCAAAGCTCCGCACCGTCGTCGGGAATGTCCTCGGACCGGACGGCAAAGCCGTCCATCTGGGAATTAGCGAACGGCGGCAGCGAAAGTGGCGCGTAGACATCGACGGCGAGCGCCTTTCCGAGCGCTTCCAGCAACGGCAGGCGACGGTGACCGTTGTTGTTGGTCGCGCCGGTCAGCAGTTCCGCCACTGCTTGACGGTGGTCTGCAACTGATCTGGGCACGGTCATCCTCCTGTGTGGAAACGCTGGCTTCCGGGAAATCTCCGGACGTACCCAGACTAGGGCCTCAGCCCACCTTCACGCTGATGGTGTGATAGCCCGTGGCGCCGTCGGGAGCCACCGCGGCCTTGTCTTCGGGCTGCGGCTGGCCCGTGGAGTCGGTAGCCCGCACTTGGATCTCGTAATCGCCTGGCGTGAGGTCGATGCCAAGCTGCCACTGGTACCAAGTATCCGTGGAAATAGCGCTGGCGAGGGTGGCCTGCTGCCATGGTCCGCGGTTGACGCGGAGCTCTACGCGGTTGATGCCCCGGTGCTGAGCCCACGCCACACCGCCGAATTGCACTTGGCCGGCTTGGACTGTCCTGCCGCTGCGGGGTACATCGATGCGGGACTGCGTCTTGATCGGGCCGTGATCGCTCCAGCCGCGGGGCGTCCAATAGGCGGTGTCGTCTGCGAAACGTGTGACTTTGAGTTCCGTGAGCCATTTGGTGGCCGAGACAAAGCCATAAAGTCCCGGCACAATCATGCGCACGGGGAAGCCGTGTTCGAGCGGGAGGGGCTCACCGTTCATTCCCACGGCCAACAGTGCGTCGCGCTCGTCGGTGAGGGCCTCCAAGGGCGTGCTTGCCGTCCAACCGTCGTTGCTGGTGGAGAGCACCATGTCGGCGCCGGCTTTGGGACCGGCCATGGCCAGAAGTTCGCGGACGGGCCACCCCAGCCAGAGGGCATTGCCGATAAGGTCGCCACCGACGTTATTGGACACGCAGGCAATGGTGATGTGACGCTCGGTCATGGGTTTGGCAAGCAGCGTGGCGAAATCCAGTTCGATCTCCCGCTCCACCATTCCAGTGACCTTCAGCTTCCAGGCAGGCGGATCGATGGCAGGCACCGTCAGGGCCGTGTCGATCCTGTAGAAATCGGCATTCGGGGTCACCAAAGGGCTGATGCCATCCACAGGGAGGGTTGCGCCTGCGGGGATGGCCTGTGGTGCTGTGGCGGGCTCGGGGAGTGTCATGGAGCCCCGGAAACCTGAAGCCACCGCCGTCGCCCTGGTCAGGACGGCGGTAACTGTCCCCGCCACGACCGCGGCGATGGATGTTCCGGCGAGCGCGTTCAGGAAGCTCCGTCTGGCCAAGGGCGCAGGATCGTGGCCCTGACCGGCCGGCGTTGTGGTGGACGGAGCCCACGTCGTCAGTCGGCGTATGAGCGTTCGCAACAGCAGCATCGTGACAACCGCCGCGACGATCGGGGCCAGCGCCGCCTGCGGGCTTGCCTGTGCACGCGTCACGACGGCGGTCAGGCCAGCCGCTCCGGCCAACCCGGCCAGTACCAGGCCCCAGCCAGCGCGGCGACGCTCCAGGACTCCCGCGAGCGCTGCCAGCAACCCTGCGACGATCCCGATGGAAGCAATCAACACGACCTTGTCCGCCGTACCGAACAGCTGCACAGCCAGGTCCTTCACAGCCGGAGGCACTGCATCGATCACGGCTCCGCCCAGAGCCGTGACCGGGGAAACCAGGGGGCTCAGGAGGCCGGCGGTCAGTTCACCTGCGGCGATCCCCGCACCTCCCGAAGCCATGCCGGCCGCAGCTGCCCACAAGCGGGGGTGGAGGTGGCCTCGTGGTGTCGGCGGTGCGGCAGGTTCGGCTGCGACCACGCGCGGGTCCGGATTGTCAACGCTGTTGGGCGTGCTCATGATGCGCCTCCTGGGCGTTCGTCATGTGAGGTCCCGGATGTGGCCGGGACGGAAGATGGCGGGTGGGTCTCCGCCGAAAGGGGCACAGCCGGATGGGACACGGCCGGACGTGATCCTGCCGGAAGTGACAGGGTAAAGCGGCAGCCGCCGTCGACGTTGTCCACGGTGACTGATCCGCCGTGTGCCTTGACGATCCCCGCAACCATGCTCAGTCCGATGCCGGCGCCGTTGTAGCTGCCCTGCAGTCCTTCGGCGGTACCGCGGGCGGGGTCTTTCTGCCAGCCTGTTTCAAACAAATGCGGGAGGTCCTCATCCGGAATGCCACCGCACTGGTCCTGCACGGCAATCACTGCGTTGCCGCCCCGTACGTTGCCGTCCCGTCCTACGCTGACGTGGACATCGGTGTCGGGCCGGCTGTAGATGACGGCGTTCAACAGGATGTTCCGCACGGCCCTGGCTAGGCTGGGTCCGTCAGCGACGGCCATGCATTCACGGTCTCCGCCGCCGTCGAGCCTGATGCCGCGTTTGGCAGCCAGCGGCGCCAGGTCAGACAAAGCATCACTGACGAGGTCATAGAGGTCCAGGGGTTCGGCGCGCATGCGGAGGCTGCCGGCCTGGATCTTGGATAGTTCCAGGAGGTCATTGACCATGGCGGTCATCTGCTCGGTCTGCCCGATAATTTTCCGGTAGTAGCCCGGGACATCCGATGCCATGCCGTCCTCAAGTGCTTCTGTCATGGCGCGCATGCTGGCCAGGGGCGTTCGGAGGTCATGCGAAATCCACGAGACAAGCTCCCGCCGGGCAGTTTCGATAGCGGCTTCCCGCTCCCGGGACTCTGCAAGGCTGCGGCTGCTGGCCTCAAGTTCCTGTGCCAGTTCGGCAAGTTCGGACGACATGGCCGGAGCCGTCCCCCGCCCCTCTCCGGCGGTGCTGGCCAAGGTTTCACCGCGACCGAGTCGCCGGGCAGCGTCCACCAGTTGGGCCGCGTCGCGGGAAACACCGGCACCGAGCATGAGTGACAACGCAACGGCTACAGCGGAGGCCATCGCCAGGATGTACCACATGACCTCAAGGTCCCTCGCTGAGATAAACATTGCGTTGAAGGCACTGACCATGCCCGCCACGAGCACCGCAACAGTTGCCACCACCACCAGGCAGATCCGGGCGAGCACCGAGGCGCGGCGAAGCAATCGCAGGAGCATCAAGGTGGTGGCGCCGATGAGCACCGCCCAGAACAGAACCCAGGCGAGGATGGTCCACAGTTCACTGCCCTCCACGGGCACGCTCCTTCGAATCCGGCTGCTCTTCGTGGGCGCCAGCGGAGGAATCGAACCGGTAACCGACGCCCCAGACCGTCTTGAGCAGCTCCGGCTTGGTGGGATTGGATTCGATCTTCTCCCGGAGGCGACGCACGTGGACTGTAACGGTGGACAGATCCCCGAAGTCCCAGCCCCATACGGCCTTGATGAGTTCTTCCCGGCTGAAGACCTGGTTGGGCCGGCGCATCAGGAACGCCAGGAGATCGAATTCGCGAACCGTCAGCGCCAGGGGAACTCCGCCATGTGTGACCGTGCGGGAGGCGGGATCGAGTGCGAGTCCTGCGGCTTCCACAGGTGGTTCGGGCGTGAACTCCCTGATGCTCCGCCGCAGCACCGACTTCACCCGGAGAACGAGTTCCCTGGGCGAGAAGGGCTTGGTGACATAATCGTCGGCTCCCATCTCCAAACCCAGGATCCGGTCGTCTTCGGTGCCCAACGCCGTCACCATGATCACCGGTACGCTCATGGTTTGGCGGAGCCGGCGACACACCTCAACGCCGTCCAGTCCGGGCAGCATGCGGTCCAGGATCACCAGGTCGGGTTGACGCGATGCAGCGACCTTGAGTGCGGTGAAGCCGTCCCCTGCCATATCCACCTGGAACCCTGCCTGAAGCAGGTAGTCGCGCACGACGGCAGCGATGGTCTCCTCGTCTTCGACCAGGAGGATCCGGCGGTTTCCTGGTTCCGCTGGTGGCGTCGTTGATGTGCTCACGCTTTCAGCATAGGTTTGCCAACGGTGACCGGCACGCGATCCGGGCGTCCGGGACGCAAGTGTATGGAATCCGTAAGAACTGTGTGACTGTTACCGGTGTCACTTATCCTGCCAGGGTGGCGTAGCCTGAATTTATGAGTGTTCAGCTGGGCATGCCGGTGCCCCCTTCGGGCGTTGCCGCAGGAAACAAGGAAACTGGCGTCGCGGTCCCGCCGCCGCGTCCCACAGGCACGCCTGCGGGTTTGTGGGACCGCTATGGCAGGCGGGCTACGGATATGCGCCTGTCCCTGACGGACAAATGCAATCTGCGCTGTACCTATTGCATGCCGGCCGAGGGACTGGAATGGCTCTCGAAAACCGCCGTGATGACCAAGGACGAAATCATTCGTATCGTCCGCATCGGCGTCAACGCCCTGGGTGTGCGGGAACTCCGTCTCACAGGCGGCGAGCCCTTGGTCCGTGCTGACCTGGTGGACATTATTTCCGGTCTTCGGAGCGACCACCCGGAACTCCCCATCTCCATGACCACCAATGGTGTGGGTCTGGATAAGAAGGCAGCGGCGCTGAAGGCAGCGGGCCTCACCCGGATCAACGTCTCGCTCGACTCCCTGCACGAGGAGACCTTCACCAAACTCACCCGCCGTCCCTTCCTGGACCGTGTCCTGGCCGGCGTCGATGCCGCTTGGGCAGCCGGCCTGGGTCCGGTCAAACTGAATGCCGTGCTGATGCGCGGGATCAACGACGCCGAATCACCGGACCTGCTGGCATGGGCATTGGGCCGCGGCTACGAGCTTCGCTTCATCGAACAGATGCCTTTGGACGCCGATCATGGGTGGACCCGGCGCAACATGATCACGGCAGCGGAGATCCGCGATCTGCTGTCCCGCGACTTCGTGTTGGGCCAGGACCCCCGCGAACGGGACGGCGCCCCGGCAGAACGCTTCGAAGTACGACGCCGGGACTCCGCTTCCGGTGAAGCCGAGGGCCCGGTCCTCGGTACAGTTGGCATCATCGCCTCGGTCACCGAGCCGTTCTGTTCGGACTGCCGCCGGACTCGCATCACTGCCGAGGGCAAGATCATGAGCTGCCTCTTCTCCCGCGAAGAGTTCGACCTCCTAGGCCTGCTTCGTGAAGGTGCCACGGACGATGAGCTTGCGGAGCGGTGGCAGGATGCCATGTGGGTCAAGCCCAAGGCCCACGGCATGGACCACACTGGTCTCGGCGCAGCGGACTTCGTCCAGCCGGACCGCAGCATGAGCGCAATCGGAGGCTGAACCCTTGCTTGTCCGTTACTTCGCTGCCGCGCGCGCGGCCGCCGGGGTGGAAGAAGAACATCATGTCCTCCCGGAAGGATCCAGCCTGGAGGCCCTGCTGGAAGCTGCCCTCGCCGTCGAGCGCCCGCTGCCTCCGGAAGGAACACCACCGCTGGACCGCATCGTGGCGCGCAGCAGCTTCCTCCGCAATGAGGTGGCCGTGCGGGACCGTTCGGCTCCGCTCGGTGCGCAGGACATCATCGATGTCCTGCCGCCTTTCGCCGGCGGCTGAGGCTCAGGCCTTCCTGAACACGCTCTTCAACAAGGGGCTGAAGTCTGCTGTCCCTTCGAGCCGGAGGTCGGCTGTGTGCACCAGGACGCCATCTTCGACGCGGAAAGTGTGCCTGGCAACGCCGTCGGCTGTTCGCCGATCCAGGGTCAACGTACCTGCGTTCCACGTTCCCCGAACGGGGCTGGCAGGCGGCCGGCCCATGCTGTCCACGTAGTACCACAGGGTGTCTCCGTGGTCCCGGTCCACCGTGAACATGCCGTGCCCCTCAAAATGCGCGCCGTCAGGTTCGCGGTGCCTGTAGCTCTGGACCACGGCGTACCCTCCGGCGGCCCTGGTGAATACCACCTCGGCGTCGGCTGTCCGGGCGCTCCCCCACGGCGAGGCCGCTATCTCCGTGATTCCCCGCCAGTGACCGATGAAGTCGTGCAGCATCTCCGCAGCTTGGCCGCTTGAGGGCAGATCCATCACGTCTCCAAAGTAGTCAGGGCAGCATCATCACCGTGTGATCATGCTGCCCTGCTGACAGTGCGGGAGTCCAGAGACTTAGAGCCCGAACGTCTCGGTTTCCTCGAACGGACCTACGACGGTGATGGTGCGGGGCGCCGCTGCGAGCTCTCGGGCCAGGTCCTGCACTTCCTGCACCGTGACGGCCTGGATCCGGGCAAGGGTCTCGTCGATGTCCTGGAATTCTCCGGACACGAGCTCGGCCCGGCCCAGCCGTGACATCCGTGAACCCGTGTCCTCGAGCGCCAGGACAATTCCACCGCTGAGCTGTCCCACTGCCTTGCGGAGTTCTTCCTCGGTAATACCATCCTTGGCCAGCTTCTCCAGCTCAACGCCCAGGAGCTCCAGCACCTGGCGGACCTTGGAAGGGGTGCAACCGGCGTACATGCCGAAGTATCCGGCATCAGCGTAGGCGGCCGTGAAGGAGTACGTGGAGTACACCAGGCCACGCTTCTCGCGGATCTCCTGGAACAGCCTGGAGGACATGCCTCCGCCCAGGACAGCGTTGAGCACGCTCATGACGAAACGGCGGTCATCCGTTGCAACGATCGTGGGGCAACCCATAATGATGTTGGCCTGTTCCACGGGCCGCTTGACCACATGCAGGCCCGACGTCCCCGTGATGACAGCCCGTTCAGTCCCACGGCGTTTAACGGGGGCCGCATCAGCATCCAGCTGCCAGCCCGCAGCCGTCAGGGCATCGAGCACAAGGTCACAGACGACGTCGTGATCCAGGCCGCCGGCGGCGGTGATGACCAGTTCCTCAGGGCGGTAGTAGCGCTGGTAGTGCGCCCAGACCGAGTCCCGTGCCACAGCTTTGATGGCGTCAGGCGTTCCACCGATGGGGCGGGCCAGCGGATGCCTGCCGAGCACAGCTTCCACAAATTTCTCGTGCGCAACGTCGGTGGGATCATCGCTGTCCATCGCGATTTCCTCAAGGATGACGTCGCGTTCCTGCTCCAGTTCAGCAGGATCGAGGACCGCGCCGGTGATCATGTCGGCAATAACGTCGATGGCCATGGGCAAGTCCGTGTCCAGGACCCTGGCGAAATAGCAGGTGCTTTCCTTCGCAGTGGCCGCATTCGATTCTCCGCCAACCTCGTCGAAAGCCGATGCGATCTCCAAGGCGGTGCGCCTCTTGGTGCCTTTGAACAACAAGTGCTCAAGGAAGTGCGTGGAACCGTGCTGGCCGTCCGCCTCGTCGCGCGAACCCACTGCCACCCAAAAACCGATGGTGGCCGAACGCTGACCGGGCATTGCCTCGGTCAGGACGCGCACGCCGCCGGGCAGGACTGAGCGCCGGACGACGGAACCGCCCTCGGCACCATGGATCAATTCGCCGCCCGGAAGGGTCTGCTCCAACGGCAAGGGTACGACAGTCATCAAGGCCTTTCAGGTTTTCGGGTTAAGGCCGGAAGGGCCGGTGGCGCTTTTTCAACCCCCCCCCCCCCGCCGGGTGTACTGCTTACAGACTACTCTGCGGACTCTTCAGCGGCCTCGGCCGGTGCGTCCTCTGAAGCTGCGCCCTCTTCCTCGGCAACAACCGGGGAGAGGGAGAGCTTTCCGCGGTCGTCGATCTTGGTGATCTCGACCTGGACCTTCTGGCCCACGGAGACAACATCATCAACGTTGTCCACGCGCTTGCCGTTGGCCAGCTTGCGGAGCTCGGAGATGTGCAGCAGGCCGTCCTTACCCGGGGTCAAGGAGACGAAGGCGCCGAAGGTGGTGGTCTTGACGACCGTACCCAGGTAGCGCTCACCGATTTCCGGTACCTGCGGGTTGGCGATGGCGTTGATGGCGGAACGTGCTGCATCGGCAGACGGACCGTTCGTAGCGCCAATGTAGACCGTGCCGTCATCTTCGATGGAGATGTCCGCACCCGTGTCTTCCTGGATCTGGTTGATCATCTTGCCCTTGGGGCCAATGACCTCGCCGATCTTGTCCACGGGGATCTTGACGGCGATGACGCGCGGAGCGAACTCGGAGAGCTCGTCCGGGGTGTCGATCGCTGCGTTGATGACCTCGAGGATGTGGAGGCGGGCTTCGCGGGCCTGCTTCAGTGCTGCTGCCAGCACGGAAGCGGGGATGCCATCGAGTTTGGTGTCCAGCTGGATGGCCGTGACGAACTCGGACGTACCGGCAACCTTGAAGTCCATGTCGCCGAAAGCGTCTTCGGCGCCGAGGATGTCGGTCAGCGCTGCGTAGCGGGTCTGACCGTCAACCTGGTCGGAAACCAGGCCCATGGCGATACCGGCAACTGCTGCCTTCAACGGCACACCGGCGTTGAGCATGGACAGCGTCGAAGCACAGACCGAGCCCATGGACGTCGAGCCGTTGGAGCTGAGGGCCTCGGATACCTGGCGGATGGCGTACGGGAACTCTTCACGCGTCGGCAGAACCGGAACCAGGGCGCGCTCTGCAAGAGCACCGTGGCCGATTTCGCGGCGCTTCGGGGAACCGACGCGGCCGGTCTCACCGGTGGAGTACGGCGGGAAGTTGTAGTTGTGCATGTAGCGCTTGCGCGTTACCGGCGACAACGAGTCGATCTGCTGCTCCATCTTGAGCATGTTCAGCGTGGTGACACCCATGATCTGGGTCTCGCCGCGCTCGAAGATGGCCGAACCGTGGACGCGGGGCAGAACCTCTACCTCGGCGGTGAGCTGGCGGATGTCCGTCAGGCCACGGCCGTCGATGCGGATCTGGTCCTTGAGGATGCGCTGGCGCACAACCTGCTTGGTGACCGAGCGGAAAGCTGCGGACAGTTCCTTCTCGCGGCCTTCGAAGGTACCGGCAAGCGCGCCCAGGACTTCGTCCTTGAGCTCGTCAGAGGCGTTGTCGCGGTCCTGCTTGTCAGCGATCTGGAAGACAGCAGCCAGCTTGTCGGCAGCAGCGGCTTCAACAGCGGCGTAAACATCGTCCTGGTAGTCCAGGAACACGGGGAACTCGACGGTGGGCTTGGCAGCGCGTGCAGCCAGGTCCGCCTGTGCTTCACAGAGTGCCTTGATGAAGGGCTTTGCAGCCTCGAGGCCCTCGGAGACGACCTCTTCGGTGGGAGCCGTGGCGCCCTGTTCCTTGATGAGGTTCCAGGAGTTGTCCGTGGCTTCGGCTTCAACCATCATGATGGCGACGTCGTCACCCGTGATGCGGCCGGCTACAACCATGTTGAAGACGGCGTTCTCAAGCTGGGAGTGCTTGGGGAAAGCAACCCACTGCGAACCATGCTCATCGGCGATGAGGGCGACGCGGACGCCACCGATCGGGCCGGAGAACGGGAGGCCGGAAAGCTGCGTGGACATCGAGGACGCGTTGATGGCGACGACGTCGTAGAGCTCATCGGGGTTGATCGCCAGGACGGTGACCACGATCTGGACCTCGTTGCGCAGGCCCTTGACGAACGCGGGGCGCAGCGGACGGTCCATGAGGCGGCACGCCAGGATGGCTTCGGTGGACGGGCGGCCTTCGCGGCGGAAGAACGAGCCCGGGATGCGGCCGGCAGCGTACATGCGCTCTTCAACGTCAACCGTCAGCGGGAAGAAGTCGAAACCTTCGCGCGGCTGCTTGCCTGCGGTGGTTGCGGAAAGCAAGGCAGTGTCTTCGTCGATGTAGACCATCGAAGCGCCGGCTGCCTGCTTGGCAAGGCGGCCGGTTTCGAAGCGAATGACGCGCTTGCCGAAACGACCGTTGTCGATAATGGCTTCGGAGAACTGGATTTCGGGACCCTCCATAGAGAGTCACCTCCGTTTCTGTTAGCGGAAGTCCGCCGCATCAACCCAGGCCTCTTCTTTTTTCCTGGCCTGTACGACACCCGGTCATCGATCGAGATCCACGGGCGTCATCACCACAGATGAGCTTCCCGGGAATCACTACCGAGGACCGCGAATGCGCGATGCGGTTGATTCCTGTTTTTAGTTGTTGGTGAAGAAGGCGGCCCGTTCCGGACAGGAGCGGGCCGCCCCTAAAGGCAGACTAGCGGCGCAGGCCGAGACGCTCGATGAGCGCACGGTAGCGGGCGATGTCGGTGTTCTTCAGGTAGGTAAGCATGCGCTTGCGACGACCAACCATGGCCAGCAGACCGCGCTGGGTGTGGAAGTCGTGCTTGTGCTCCTTCATGTGCTCAGTCAGATCCTTGATCCGCTGGGTCAGGACTGCAACCTGGACCTCGGGCGAACCGGTGTCGCCTTCAGAGGTTGCGTATTCCTTGATGATGGACTGCTTTACAGCGGCGTCAAGTGCCACGTGAACTCCTAGAGTTGTGCCGTGCCTCCCGGTGCAGCGCCTCGCTGACGGGTTGCCTTTGATGCGTTGCCGCACACAAAAACAGGTCCAGCCGCCACGGACTGCAGCCGGATCCACTGATCAGTTTACCGGCAGGTCAGCAGTGTTGTCGAAAATGGCCCTAGCGCGTGGCCAGCAACTCGTGGGCCTGGGCTACGTCCAGGCACATTTGCTCGACCAACGCCTCAGGTCCGCGGTAGGCCACCATGCCGCGCAGCCGCTGTGTGAATTCGACAGCCACGGTCTGGCCGTAGAGATCGAAATCCTCCACGTTCTCCTCCGGGCGGTCAATGACATGTGCTTCGACCTGGCGGCTCACGCCATCGAAGGTGGGGTTGGAACCAACGGAGATGGCTGCTGGCCAGCGCGTGCCGGATTGGTCGATCAACCATCCTGCGTAGATGCCGTCCGCGGGAACATAGCCAGTGGAATCCGGGGCAAGGTTTGCTGTGGGGAAACCAAGATCGCGGCCGCGGGCTGCGCCGTGCACCACTTCACCACGCATGCGGTGCGGGCGGCCCAGCACAGCTGCGGCCGTCACGACGTCGCCTTCGGCCAAGGCTTCCCGTACCCAGGTGGAGGAGCAGCGGCGGTCTGTGTCGCCGTCGTCGTGGACCGGGAAACCCCCCGCCCCGAATTCGTTGACTACCTGCACACCAAAGCCGAGCGCTTCGCCCAACTCCTGCATGGTGAGGACGTCGCCCACGTTGCCGGCACCAAAGCGGAGGTCATGGCCTACAACGACGTGTGCCGCGTGGAGCCCGTCAAGGAGGACGTCGCGGACGAACTGTAGTGGCGTCATCGCGGCCAGGTCCAGGGTGTACTTCATGACCAGCACGGCATCAACGCCGGTGTCACCAAGGGCATCAAGTTTGTCCTGCAGCCCCATGATCAGTTCCGGAGCCGCATCCGGCCTGTGGACCTGGGCAGGGTGGGGGTCGAACGTCACCGCAACCGACGGAATGTTGTGCCGTTTGGCGGTATCGGTCAGTTGCGACAGGACATGCTGGTGGCCGCGATGGACGCCGTCAAAATTCCCGAGGGTAACGACAGTAGGTCCGAAGTCCTTGGGGACTTCGGTGGGATCGTTCCAGATGTGGACCATCAACCTCGCCTTTTACTGCAGATATTCGTTCCGCCCGGCAACCTCCCGGCGCCGGAACATTCTAAGGTTACCCGGAAGGGCAGCCGGCTCAGGACGGCCGGCGCTTGTTGAGCCACAGAAGGCCAAGGACCGGAAGGATCAGCGGCACGAAGCCATAGCCCCGGCCGAACAGCGACCACACAGTGTCGTGCGGGAACGCGACGGGGTCGAAGAGGCTGATGGCCCCGACCACCAGGACGCCAATGAGCTCGGTGAGGACGGCGGCGACCGAAACCTTGAACCACGTGCGGCCCGGCTTGGCCAGCGAAACGGTGGCCACGATATACACGACGGCGGCGAACGCCGACAGGATGTGCGCCAGCGGAGCTTCGGCGAACTTGGTAGCGATCTGGTAGCCGGCGCGTGCCGTCGCCGACAGCGCGAACACGGCATACACCGCGATCAGGAGACGGCCGGGACCAGTATTCCTGGTGTCCTTCAGCTGCGGCTTCCGGTTCGCGGAGTTTGTCTCGGTTCCAGTCACGTTGTGTTCTTCCTTCAAGGTCAGTACCAGATCTGGTTCATGCGGGCGCCCATCACGATCACCGTGACGCCCACTGCCGCCAGGACGAAGTTGCTCCAGCGGGTTCGTTCGAGGATGGCCCAATAGACAGCTCCCAACGGGATCATCAGCGCCGTGATCAAGTAGCCCCAAAACTCCCATGTTTCCCCGGCGATTTGTTCGCCCATGGCAACGCGGACGATCGAACCCACCAGATACACCAGCAGGACCAGTTCAACGGCAAGCACGGAAAAGATGGTGGGGTCGTTGGGCGCTTTCTTCATGAGGCCGGCCACGACGCACATGATGGTGGACACCAATCCGATGATCAGGAGGGCGTAAAAATATCCGTCCATGCCTAGTTCGCCTGCCCGGTTCCCTCGCCGGTACTGGAACCCGGCCCAGTTCCCGGCGCAAAGACCAGCACCGGCTTGGCGAAGCTCCCAGTGTCAGCCAGCAGTGCTACCAGTTCCCCGGACGGCGCGAACGCTGCAGCGGGATTCTCGGCCGTGGCAGCGTCGGGGGTCCCTGCTCCCGGGCCGGCGGCGATGCGGCGGCCGAAGGAGATCTCCGTGGCTTCTTCCTCGCTCAGTTCCCGGTTGGGCATGAGGGCGCGGGCGGCGAGTGACATTTCCAGGACCTCGAGATCCTCCGCCAACTCCTCAAGGGTGCGGGCCTGCTCCAAGGAGTAGGGACCCACGTGGGTCCTTCGAAGTGCCGTGAGGTGTCCGCCGACAGCCAAGTCCTTGCCGAGGTCCCGGGCCAGGGCCCTGATGTACGTTCCCGAAGAGCATTCCACGGTGACGTCGACGTCAACTACCCTGCCGCCGTCGACCCTGGTGATGGAGTGGACCTCGAAGCGGTGAATGGTGACCGGGCGGGCGGCGAGCTTGACCTCTTCGCCCGAGCGGACACGGGCGTAGGAGCGTTCACCGTTGACTTTGATGGCGCTGACGCTGCTGGGCACCTGTTGGATGGGGCCTGTGAGCGCGGCAACACCGGCAGCGATGGCGTCGTCTGTGACATCCGCAGCGCTGCGGGCCTCCGTAACGTCGCCTTCGGCGTCGTCGGTGATAGTGGTTTCACCGAGCCTGATGGTGGCGGTGTACGTCTTGGACGTGCCCACGATGTAGGTCAGCAGGCGGGTCGCCTTATTAATGCCGAGCACCAGGACACCTGTGGCCATGGGATCCAGGGTCCCCGCGTGCCCCACTTTCCGGGTACCAGCCAGCCGCCGCATCCGGCCAACCACATCATGGCTGGTCCATCCCTGCGGTTTGTCAACGATTACCAGTCCAGAAAGCACGCTTACCAGTATATGGGTGGCTAGGATGGCTCCCATGCCTGAGCTTGCCCCGCACGTGCGCGACGTCCCAGTGAACCAGATCCGTGAGATCACCGAGGCCGCCTGGGCGACGCCCGGCGCGATCGTCCTCAGCATCGGGGAACCGGGGTTTGCCCTCCCCCGCCATGTCCTGGACGCCGGCATTGCCTGCCTTGACCGTGATGAGACCAACTACACACCGAACGCCGGGATTCCGGCGCTCCGTGAAGCCTTCGCAGCCCGTTTCCGCGAACAGCAACGTGTTCAGATCGGGGCGGAGCGCGTCTATGTGGTGGACGGAGCCCAGCAAGGCCTGCACTTCGCCATGAGCCTCCTGCTCTCCCCCGGAGATGAGATCCTCATTCCCAACCCCGGCTACCCCACCTTTGCCATGACGAGCCGCCTCCTCCACGCGGTACCTGTGCAGTATCCGCTGTACCCTCAAAACGACTTCCAGCCGCATATCGAGGACATCGAGGCACTCATCACGCCCCGGACCAAGGTCTTGATGCTGAACTCGCCCTCCAACCCCTTGGGGGCAGTCATCAGCGAAGATGCCACCCGCCAACTGGTGGACCTGGCTGTGCGGCATGATCTTTGGATCATTTCGGACGAGTGCTACGAAGCCTTCACCTTCGACGTCCCGCATATCAGTCCGGCCCGCTTCGACAGCGATGTTCCCGGCGAAGCCCGCGTGTTCACGTCCATGACCTTGTCCAAAACGTATGGGCTCACGGGCCTGCGTATCGGGGCATTGGTTTGCCCGCCGGGCCTGGAACAAAAGATGAACAATGTCATGGAGGCGATCGTTTCCTGCGTCGCCTCACCGTCGCAGTACGCTGCGCTGGCTGCGCTGACCGGACCCCAGGACTACGTTTCCAACGCGCGCGAACACTACCGCAGCAACCGGGACGCGGCTTCGGCCGTGCTGTCGGAGAAGGGTATCCGCTATCTGGGTGCACAAGGAGCGTTCTATTTGTGGGCCGATGTGTCGCACGTCAGTGATGGGGATGTCCGCACCTGGGTGCGCAAATTCCTGGCGGATTCCGGGGTGTCGTTCGCGCCGGGAACTGCGTTCGGGTCCATCGGCGAGGGTTGGATCAGGATCGCCCTTTGCGGTGGGCAGCAAGACCTGCTCGACGGCGTCAGGCGCCTGCCAGCGACCGTTTAGCACCGCGGCGGTACTGGTCATTCGGACTAGTAGGCGGTCCGGCGGGAGTGGTTCAGCCAGGCTTCGAACGGGTCACCGGATGCGGCCACCTCCGCCTGCTCTACCGGAAGCAGCTCAGGCCTGGTACCGGCGAAGTATTCGTAGAACACGGCGTCATCAAAGCCCGCCCGGGCAGCACCATGCCTGTCCGCTGCGAAGTAGACGTGACCGATCCTGGCCCACAGGGTAGCCGACAAACACAGTGGGCAGGGCTCGCAACTGGCATAGAGCACGGCACCGCTGAGGTCGAACTTCTGCATTGCGGCCGCTGCCCGACGAATCGCCACCACTTCGGCATGGGCGGTGGGGTCGTGGTCACGTGTCACCCGGTTCACTCCCTCATGGACAGTTCCGTCCGGGGTGACCACGACGGCGCCGAAAGGACCGCCGCCGTCGGAAACGTTCTGCACCGCCAGGCGGATAGCCCGGTTCAGGTATTCATCACGCTGCTGAGCACTGTGCGCCGACATGCTCTGATCCTAACGAGTTTGAGTACAGCTCATGCCCCTAAAACGCTGTCTTAGGGGCATGAGCTGTACAAAAAACCCTGAGGTTCTAGCGGTTGGCGTCTTCGTCGAGTTCGTTGTCGCCGGAGAGGTCTGTGTCCTCTTCGTCGAAGTCGTCCTCGTCGATGTCTTCAGGGGCGTCGCCCTTGTAGGGGTCTGCTTCGCCTGCATGCTTGGCGCTGGCAGCCAAAGCGGCTACCTCGGCGTCGCGACGCTTGGCTTCACGCAGCAACTCCTCAAGGTTCGAGGCGTTGACCGGAATCTGGTCGGCAACGAACTCGAGGGTCGGGGTGAGCCGGACCGTGATGTTGCGGCCAACTTCCTGCCGCAGCACACCCTTGGCCTTTTCCAAGGCACGGGCGGCATCAGCGTGGGCTACCTCGTCACCGAAGACGGTGTAGTAGATGGTGGCGTGCTGAAGGTCGTTGGTGACGCGGGCGTCGGTCACCGTGATGGACTCGACACGAGGATCCTTCACGCGACGTCCGAGGGCTTCTGCGACGACGACCTTAATCCGCTGTGCCAGCTTCGCAGCGCGTGCGGGATCAGCCATGACTTCCTCCTGGAAAGTAGAAACGGGGACGGAACGGGTCCGCCGGGGCAACCCGACGGACCCGTTCCAAACGGAACCTAGACGCGCGGCTTTTCGCGCATCTCGAAGGTCTCGATGATGTCGCCTTCGTTGATGTCGTTGAAGGAGCCAAGACCAATACCACACTCGAAGTCGGTACGGACTTCGGTTGCGTCATCCTTGAAGCGCTTGAGCGTCTCAACGGTGAGGTTGTCACCGATGACCTTGCCGTCGCGGCTGACACGTGCCTTCGTGTTACGGCGGATGATGCCCGTGCGGACGATCGAGCCTGCGATGTTGCCGAACTTGGAGGAACGGAAGACTTCGCGGACCTCGGCAGTACCGAGCTGGACCTCTTCGTATTCCGGCTTGAGCATGCCCTTGAGAGCCATCTCAATGTCATCGATTGCTGCGTAGATGACCGAGTAGAAGCGCATATCCACGCCTTCGCGGTCAGCCAGTTCAGCAACGCGCTCTGCCGGCTTGACGTTGAAGCCGATGATGATGGCGTTGTCCACCGTTGCGAGGTTGACGTCGTTCTGCGTGATGGCACCCACACCGCGGTGGATGACACGGAGCTGAACGTCGTCGTCTCCGACGTCGATCTTGAGCAAGGCGTCTTCGAGGGCTTCCACGGCACCGGACACGTCACCCTTGAGGATGAGGTTGAGGGTGTCGATCTTGCCTTCTGCAACGGCCTGGTCGAAGTCTTCCAGGCTGATGCGCTTGCGGCGCTTGGCCAGTGCGGCGTTGCGGTCGGCAGCTTCACGCTTCTCGGCGATCTGGCGGGCCGTACGCTCGTCAGGAGTCACCAGGAAGGTGTCACCTGCACGCGGCACGTTGGACAGGCCGAGGACCTGGACCGGGCGGGACGGCAGCGCGACATCAAGTGCCTCGCCGTTCTCGTCGAACATGGCGCGGACGCGGCCGTGAGCCGTACCGGCCACGATCGTGTCGCCCACGGCCAAGGTACCGGACTGCACCAGGACGGTGGCAACAGCACCGCGGCCCTTGTCGAGGTTCGCTTCGATGGCAATGCCTCGAGCGTCCTTGTCCGGGTTGGCACGCAGATCCAAGGCGGCATCGGCCGTCAGCAGGACAGCGTCGATCAGTTCGTCGATATTGAGGTTCTGGCGTGCAGAGACCTCAACGAACATGGTGTCGCCACCGTATTCTTCGGGAACCAGGCCGTACTCGGTCAGCTGGCCCTTGACCTTGTCAGGGTTGGCGCCTTCCTTGTCGATCTTGTTCACCGCGACGACGATCGGCACATTTGCTGCCTGCGCGTGGTTGAGTGCTTCCACCGTCTGCGGCATAACGCCGTCGTCGGCTGCGACAACCAGGATCGCGATATCGGTGACCTTGGCACCACGTGCACGCATGGCCGTGAAGGCCTCGTGACCGGGGGTGTCAATGAAGGTGATGTCGCGGGCCGTGCCCTCGTGGACGTGGCTGATCTGGTAAGCACCGATGTGCTGGGTGATTCCACCGTGCTCGCCGGCCACAACGTTCGAGTTGCGGATGGCGTCCAACAGGCGGGTCTTACCGTGGTCAACGTGACCCATGACGGTGACAACCGGCGCACGGGCTTCGAGGACGTCGTCGCCTTCGGCGTCGAGTTCGTCCTGGATGTTGATGTCGAACTGGTCCAGCAGCTCGCGCTCTTCGTCCTCAGGGGAAACAACCTGGAGCTTGTAGCCAAGTTCGGCACCAAGCAGGCCAAAGGTGTCTTCGTCGAGGGACTGCGTAGCCGTGGCCATCTCACCGAGGTGGAACAGCACGGTCACGAGCGACGCGGGGTTCGCATCGATCTTCTCGGCAAAGTCCGTGATGGACGAGCCACGACGCAGACGGATGATGGTCTCGCCATCACCGCGGGGTACTGATACGCCGCCCAGCGACGGAGCACTCATCTGCTCCAGTTCCTGGCGCTTTGCACGCTTCGACTTGCGCTGCTTGCCGCGACCGGCACCGCCCTTGCCGAAGGCACCCTGGGTGCCACCGCGACCGCGGCCACCCTTGCCGAAGCCACCGCCGGCGGGAGCGCCGCCACCGGTACCTGTACCAGGTGCGCCACCCGGACGACCGGGTCCGCCACCGGGACGGCCTGCGCCACCCGGACGGCCTGCGCCACCGGGAGCCGGACGCTCAGTGCGGTTGGGCATCATGCCCGGAGTAGGACGGTTTCCGCCACCGGGACCACCGGCGGGACGCGGAGCACCCGGACGGGGTGCACCGGGACGCGGAGCACCCGGACGGGGACCACCGGTGCCCGCTGCGGGACGGGGACCGCCCGTGCCGGCCGCGGGACGGGGACCGCCGGGGCGTTCGCCGTCGTTGCGGCGCTCACCACGGGGCATACCCTGCGACGGAGCAAACGGGTTGTTGCCCGGACGCGGCGGACGATCGCCATCGCCACCACGGCCGCGGGGCATGCCCTGGGACGTAGCAAACGGGTTGTTGCCCGGACGGGGACCGCCCGGACGCGGAGCCTGGCCACCCTGACGTGCCGGAGCCGGAGTCTCTGCCTTGGGAGCAGGACGGGCGCCGGGCTTGGCAGAGACCGGGGTGGACGCGGCGGGAGCCGCGGGTGCTGCCGGAGCCGGTGCCGCGGGAGCAGGAGCTGCCGGAGCAGCCGCTGCAGGCGCCGGGGCCGGAGCCTTGGGTGCTGCAGGTCCGGGAGCCGGAGCGGCCGGACGTGATGCTACGGGGCGGGTTGCCGCCGGAGCAGCTGCGGGAGCGGCGGCCTTTGCGGCACCGGCACCCGGATAGGCGTCGCGAAGCTTCTTCACGACGGGGGCCTCAATGGTGGAAGAGGCGGAGCGAACGAATTCGCCCAATTCCTGCAGTTTTGTTACTGCATCTTTGGAAGTAATACCGAGCTCTTTAGCGAGCTCATGTACGCGGACCTTGGCCACATTTCTCCTGTCTCGGTCCGCACCGAGCCAGGCACGAACCGTCTACTTCTTACTGCGGGCCCTTGTCGCAATCGCGACAGAAAGGCCCATTGCAGAGCGCAACAAAGTTGTCATCGTTACGCACTCATCGCTGGGAACTCATCGGGTTTCCATCAGTTTTCTGACCCGCTTTCAGGTTTGGACGGTTTTCCCGTGGCGGCCTGGGCCTCCACAAGTGGCGTGCCCGGCATCAGATATCTTTCAACGGCGCCCGTTTCGGCAGCGCCTGCAAGGGCCCTTCCGAAAGCGCGCCGCTTGATCGCCAATGCCAAGCACTTTTCGCTGGGGTGCAGCCACGCACCCCTGCCGGCCATCCGGCGTCGTTCATCCACCAGGACAGCGGACGAACCGCCGCCTTGGGCGACCAGCCGGACAAGCTCGGACCGGGAGCCTTGCTTCCGGCATCCGATACACGTGCGAACAGGCCCCTGGCCGTGTTCCAGCAGTTCAGCCACGACGTGTCCAACCTGCCTTACGCTTCTGGCGCCCGACGGGCCCCGGTCCTGCAAACGCAGCTGAGGCACGCCAAAGCGCGCGGATACCGGACGTAAGCCCGGTTCCATCTAGTCTAGCCCCCCGGCCCCGCACTCCCGAAACCAGGTACGCCGCAAGCGCGGCGCGGAACCGGGGGGGGGGGGGGCCCGGGGGGGGGGGTTTTGGGGGGTTCCCCGCCGCCCGGGGGCCCCCCACAACTCGAAGGGTGCTTTAGGCGGTTCGTCCGACGTCGACGAATGACAAGCCGGTGGTGGGCAGGGGCTGGAAGCCGTTGAGCTTC